>NZ_VPEB01000016.1:0-74299 GCF_013417415.1 Acinetobacter sp. YH12254
GTAAAAATCCACACAAGTTGTTCTTCATAAGCTCTTAATGATCTTCTTGCTGATTCGTCACCAGCAAGCTAGGTCGGCTATATTACACTGAATTTCTAAAGTGTCAATCCGTAATTCAAATTAATTTGAACTTAACCAACAAAACCCAATCTTAACACCTCGTGCTAAGTTACTGTTTTATCAGAAGTTTTAATCTTCATCACTGCCGATGGATGTGCATTCTACAGCATTTCAGAGCGCTTGCAACACCTTTTTCAAGAAAATTATTTTGCATGTACATTTTTTACTCTTTTTGTGTATTTTCATTCATTTTTTATACAAATTTGCTTAAATGATGTCTATTCGTGAATATAACGTTTATTATTTTTATACTAATAAGTAGTGCTCCTTACTCAGACAAGGCCTCGGGTTTCCTTATGCATCGTTCTATTTACTTATCTATATGCTTATTTTCTCTAGTATCAAGCGTACATGTTTTCGCAGAGGTCAACACGGATGTGGAAAATGAATCTTTGAAAACGCCACTCAGAACCAAAATATCGGCCAAGGCACAACAATTACAGACACAGCTAAAAGTCGATGCCAGTGCAGCACAGGCTGAAGAAGTCAAAGATCCTTTCCAACCGTTAAATAGAAAGATTTATCAGTTTAATGATGCGATTGACCGTACTGTGGTACGTCCTATAGCTGTTCAGTATGTTGAGAAAGTTCCACAGGATGTCCGCGGTAGCTACACCAATTTCCGTAATAACCTGGGGGAACCCTGGAATGTGGTCAATCAGCTGATTCAGGGTCGTCCGACCCGCGCAGCAAAATCCTTGGGACGTTTTACCATTAATACTTTAACGACCTTAGGTTTGGCTGATCCGGCACGTCGCCTTGGTTTAAGTCATGAAGACGAGAGATTTGGAACTACTTTGGGTTATTACGGTGTTGCGTCTGGTCCTTATATTATGTTGCCATTTTTAGGCCCAAGTTCAGTGCGTGGGGTGATTGGTACTGCTGTAGATAGTCAAACCCGCCCACAAAAATATCTTCTCGAAGATGAAGATGGGCTTTACTGGACCGACCAGTTCTGGCGTGCCATTGATAACCGCTCGGAAATACTGGATGTTGAAGGGGTGCTGACCGGTGATCGTTATGCCCAGATTCGGGATATTTACTTGCAACGCACCAATTACGCGATTGCTGAAAAGAAAGGTACAGAACAAGATACCCTATTCCTAGAAGATGACTTCGAAGAAGATAGTTCTGAAGATGTACCTTTTGATGAGAACAATATTGAATCTTCAGAAGAAGATCTTTAAGTTCATGCTTGATGTATGATTGCTAGTGAAATCTGTTCGCTAGCAATACCTTGCTTGTTATAGTACATCTTATAACCAACCCTGAGATCGAATCACTTTTTTATGTATTTCATTCAACCGACTCGTGATATTCCCTATTTAGATCAGGTACTTGATACGCTTCCGCATATTCAGATGATCTATCTGGATGATCATGAGCTGTATGATTCTACGATTATCGCAATTGCAGATGTACATGACTATCTGAAATATAAGTGGAATCTGCCTACCATTGTGCTGGCCTTAGAGCATGAAGGCACAGCGTTGGCTCAGGCTTGGGAGCAAGGGGCGCTGGCAGGCTGGATCTGGAATAAACTTCCTGAAAATCCTGACCTGGCGCTGCAAAAAATTGATGCGCAATATAAACGTAACCAGGATAGCCGTGATCTGCCTTCTGCGGCAGAACTACAAAAAAGATTGTTACCCAACCCGATTAAACTGACCAATTATGAGGTCGAAACTTATTTTCAGCCTTCAGCCTATCTTTCAGGAGATTGGTATGATTACTGGAAAATTAGCGACAAAGAAGTGATTTTCTATTTGGCCGATGTATCTGGACATGGCGTCACCAGTAGTTTACTCACGTCCTGGATGGCTGCTTTTCACGGTCGCTCCAAAACGCCGCGCGAGCTGATTAAAAAGCTTAACGGCATGCTAATGCAGGAAAATATTGAAAAGCACATCACCATGATTGCCGGGATTTTAAATCTGGAAACCCATGTATTAAAATGGTCCAGTGCCGGACATTATCCCCCACCGATTATATTTGAACCCAATCAAGAACCTAAGATTTTCTCTACCAGCAGCTTCCCTTTAGGCCTGACCGAAGAGCTTGAGGTTGAAGAAAACGAATGGGTATTAAGCCCTAATGCCCGTTTTATCATCTGTTCAGATGGTGCACTGGAACCCTTTGATGGTGGATTAAATGAGCAATTTTCGCAATTATTACATCACTTGCAGAATGAGTCATTTCAGGCTCCAGAACATGTGGCCGACGATATCGCCTTTTTAAGCTTTATCCGCGTAAATTAGCAGTATATTTACAGACTTTATAAGCACTTAATTTGATTACCACTTTCAGCTACTTGAGTATCAATACACCCTATGGGATAATTTAATATCCTTCTCTGCAAATGGCATTTATATGTCAACAGGTCATGTTGAATATGCAAGTCTGAATGGAACGCATATTTTTAAGCTTATCGGCGAAGTGCGTGCCCAATCTTGTATTAGTCTAGACAAATTACTGAACAAAATTGAACAGCAGGACAACGTAGTTGGCGCTATCGTTGATCTCACCGAAACCAGTTTTATTGACAGTACCGTACTGGGTGTTTTGGCCAAGTTAGGACTGAAACTCAAGCAAGTACATAATATTCAAGCTGTTATGCTTTCTACCAATTCCGACATTACTACTTTGGCCAACAGTATGGGACTGAGCCAGGTGTTTGTGATTCTGAATTATTGTGGCGATCCGAATGTCTGCACCCGTGCGCTGATGGAAGAACATGTGACGCATCAAAATATGCTCAATACCGTTCTGGATGCGCATAAAACCTTGATGAAGCTAAATCAAAGCAACCAGAATATGTTTGAACCTTTAGTCAAACAGTTACAGAAAGAGCAAGACAATTTAGATAAAATCTCCGAGCAAAAGGTATAACGACTATATAAGAGGACCGCATGACTTTACTTTCTGTTGCACAAATGAATTCTCAAAATGAAATTGACGCCAATTTTGTGGAGATTGAGTCTTTAATTCAACAAAGTAAGGCCAATGGTGCTGAGTTAATTGTTTTCCCGGAAAATTTCGTCTGTTTCGCAGCAGGCAAACAACGCGAAACTGCTGCACAATTTGAAGTCATTCAACAACGTCTGGAACAACTTGCCCATCAATATCAAACCTGGATTGTGGCCGGGACTTTGCCCTGCCCTTATCGTCCGGATGGTTCAATCATTCAAGATGGCCGGGTGCGTACTGTCAGTCTGTGTATCAGTCCTGAACGAACCGAAGCGCGTTATGACAAAATTCATTTGTTTGATGTGCAAGTCGGCGATGCTGTCGGTGGTTATCAGGAGTCTAAATTCTTTGAACCCGGCACAGATGTGGTCGTTGCCAAGACTCCTTTTGGCAATATCGGCTTGATGGTCTGTTATGACCTGCGCTTTCCAGAACTGGCTTTAAGCTTACGTGCTAAGGGTGCAAACCTGCTGACTGCGCCTTCTGCATTTACCTATACCACCGGTGAAATGCACTGGCAGTTATTGCTGCAAACCCGTGCCATGGATAGCCAGTGTTCGGTACTTGGCGCTGCTCAACAAGGCTGGCATGGTGAAAAACGTCAGACTTGGGGGCATGCAGCTGCCACCAATAGCCGCGGCCAACTGTTGAATATGATCCATGCTGATGGCGCACATTTGATTACGGTGGACTTTGATTTAAGTGAACAGCAAAAAATCCGTGAATCCATGCCTTTAATGCAACATCGTAAACTGCTACAACTTTCTTAAGAAACCTGCCCGGATACTTGCATAAATTAACAAAATCCCTGCTTATTCTTCAGGCAAAATCGCCGAGCATAGAAGCTCCATGAACAATAAATAGAGATTAAGCTCATGTCATTAGAAAAAGCCGTCTATACCGCACATGCCAAAGCCACAGGTGGTCGTGATGGCCGCGCCACCTCTGACGATCAGATTTTAGATGTACAATTGGCCGTGCCCAAAGAAATGGGGGGACCTGGTGGTGGAACCAACCCTGAACAGCTCTTTGCCGCAGGTTATTCGGCATGTTTCTTGGGTGCGATGAAATTTGTTGCCAATCGTGACAAACTGAATATGAGTAAAGATGCTTATATCGAGGGTGATGTAGGAATTGGTCCAATTCCGACCGGGTTTGGTATTGAGGTGACTTTAAATATCCATCTTGAAGGTATGGATCAGCAAGAAGCGCAAAAACTGGTAGATGCCGCGCATATTGTCTGTCCGTATTCAAATGCAACCCGCAATAATATTGATGTGAACTTAAACGTCATTACTTAATTTTTCGATTCAACCGCTATCCTGAAAAAATGCTTCAGGATAGCTAGAGCGCTATTATAAAATTTTAATCGCTGCATCTTCCCTTAAAGGCCAATTCTATTTTCAAAACAAAAGCAAAAATCTTAATACTTATATATAATGATTCTTATTTGCAATAATTTATTTTAAATCACCTTATGTTTAAATTATTTATTTCTAGTTCTCTCCTGTTCAGCATTGCGACTGCCTCTTTTGCAGAGCTGCAAATTTCAGAAAAAGTTCGCCCCCAAGTAAAATCTGTAGTTAATGCCGAGATTGAACGTCTGCCTATTCCTGCAACACCCAACAATATGATTCTGCCTGAATTTGGTAAAGGTATCATTGGTTGGGGTGCTGGCCCCAAAGATGCCGAAGTCCGTTTCCAGCGTGTCACCACAGCCGATGTTGAAAAAATGAAACAGGATGGGGTTACTTTAGAAATGGCGCAGGCCTGGCAGACCTTCTATGAAAATGAAACTCAGCGGAATCCGGGCAATCCGACTGCACCTTTTCGGGCCCAACTGATGAAAAAAATCGTCAGCCTCTGGTAAATATCCAGATATCCTGAGGATAAGTCATTAAAAGCAGCAGATTAAAAAATTATTCTGCTGCTTCATTGGTGACCCGTAATACTTCTTCAATGGTAGTTTTCCCTGCCAAAACTTTGCGCAGACCATCATCCCGAATCGAACCGGATTGCTGCCGTGCATAACTTTCTATTTCGTATTCGGCCGCATTGCCATGAACCAGACGGCGCATATGATCATCGACGGGCACAATTTCATAAATCGCAGTACGCCCACTAAAACCAGTATTGCCACAGCGTTCACAACCCTGTGGTTGCGGCAGTCTTAAATCCTGTGGATGTTCAATATTTTCAAACAGTTTCTTTTCAAAAGCATCTGCTTCATACCAGGTCGCGCAATGCGGACATAACGTTCTGACCAGACGCTGGGCAATTACCCCAATCAGGGAACTTGAAAGCAGGAACGGCTCAATGCCCATATCCTTCAAACGCGTGACAGCACCAATCGCGGTATTGGTATGCAGGGTCGACAACACCAGATGCCCCGTCAAGGAGGCCTGCACCGCAATTTCTGCGGTCTCCAGATCACGAATTTCACCCACCATCACCACATCAGGATCTTGGCGCAGCATGGCTTTTAAGGCACGTGCAAAGGTCATATCCACTTTGGTATTCACCTGGGTCTGACCAATACCTTCCAGTTGATATTCAATCGGATCTTCAGCGGTGAGGATGTTTTTGGAACCATCATTCAGGTCAGAAAGTGCGGCATATAAGGTGGTGGTTTTACCCGAACCGGTGGGGCCAGTGACTAAAATAATGCCGTGTGGACGATGCACCAGAGTTTTCAGTCGATCATAGTCATTATTCATCAAGCCCAAATGGGTCATATTTAAACGACCGGCCTGCTTGTCCAGCAGACGCATCACCACACGCTCACCATGAGAGGATGGCAAAGTAGATACACGGACATCGACTTCACGTCCGGCCAGACGCAAGGAAATACGACCATCTTGTGGAATGCGCTTTTCCGCAATATCCAGTTTGGCCATGACTTTAATCCGCGAGACCAAAAGCGGCGCAAGTTCACGGCGCGGCTGGACAATTTCACGGAGCTGGCCATCGACCCGTAAACGTACCGACAGTTTTTTCTCAAAAGATTCAATATGAATATCGGAAGCCCCGACCCGAATCGCTTCAGACAATAATGCATTGATCAGTCGTACAATCGGCGCATCATCTTCCTGATCCATCAGATCTTCAGCTTCAGGTACGGAATCGGCCAGACTGAGTAAATCCGGATGATCTTCCAGACCCGCAGCCACCTGTTGTGATTCGCCGCTATCTCCGGCAAAACTGGAGCTGAGTAACTGGTTAAATTCCTGTTCGCTGCACAGCTGAAAATGAGCCGGATAACCGAGCAGACGGCGCGCTTCCTGCAATGCAAGCATCGAGGTATTGTCACGACGCAGAATAAAGGCCTGATCTCCCTCATAACGCAACAGCACACCATGGCGCTTGGCGAAGCTATATGGGATTTGTAATTGTTTAAGTACTTGCATCGCGGATTATAATAATGATGAAAAAATTTAAATTGAGTGTACTCTAAGCATATGACAGCGTGAAGTATGTTTTCAAAGATTTAGCAAGAAAGGGTGCCAACATTGCCGCAAGATAAAGATGAATTAATCCCGAATACAGCGAAAATGCGCTGGTGGGGAGAACAGATTTTTGAAATAAATCAATCCAAAGCCTGGCAGTTTGGTTCCTTGCTGTTTCGTCTGACTCGAGGCATTCAGGAATGGCGACTGGAATACTATCGTCCTGTGGTGCAATATGATTATGAGCAGCAATGGCATCAGATTGATGATCCGAACTTTGCCTTTCCAGCGCCGGTGCACATTGAACGTTATATGTTCAAATCCACCCAAAATAAATTACAGTTGATGCCACGTTTAGCAAACCGTTCGGTGGTGATCAAGCCGGTTGATCCGATTTATATTCCTGCCGGACAACGTGGTACGCTTTATATCAGCACGCCCTTATGGATTGCCGGTTTTGTCGAGGGTCAGCGCGAACCAATTTTTGATCTCCCTGTGATCTTGCCAAAAGACACTTGGTTTGGGCCCAATCATCGCTCAGGTGAAATCTGCTATGCCACTGCAGTCGATGGCAGAACTGAACTGAAACAATTGCATCCACGCGCTTTTCGTGCGGTTACACCGATTGAATTTCACAATACCAGTAACCAGCAATTGCGCTTTGACCGGATGAATGTCCCGGTGCCTGCCCTGCCGTTATTTTACAGTGAAAGTACCGGGCGCTTATGGACCTCGCAAATCCGGGTCTTGCATGAAGGTTCGGACCGCCCACCGCGTATTCGGGTGGAGAACCGTACCCCGCCAAATGCCGGTGAAGTCGCCTATCTGCATCCACCGCGTGATCCGGCGGGCGCTTTATTTAATATGTTTGATTCATTTTTCTAAGGGCGTCTGATGCCAAGTTCAAATATTCCGACCGAAGTCACCAACAGCCTGAAGGGAGTATTTACCAATATCAATACCGACCGTTTAACCGAAATTTTGGTCGCGGTGGTGTTATGTTTTATTGGTTTCCTGATTGCGCGCTTTATTTCCAATACCTTTATTCGGACCATTGGTGTACGTTTTAATGCCCATCAGAAGCTGGTCTGGCGCCGCGGGATTTTCTATTTTATTTTCCTGCTGTTTGTAATGGCCAGCCTGAAAGAAGCCGGTTTTAAACTGAGTGTCTTCCTTGGCGCGGCCGGGATTCTCACCGTAGCCTTGGGTTTTGCGTCACAAACCTCGGCATCCAACCTGATCAGTGGTCTGTTCCTAATTGGTGAAGGTTCATTTGAAGTCGGTGATACTATTCAAATCACCTTGATTCGTGGGCATACCATTGAAGGTGAAGTGATTTCGATTGACCTGCTTTCAGTCAAACTCCTCACGCAGGATAATATCTATGTACGTTTGCCGAATGAACAGCTGATTCGGGCACCGGTACAGAACCTGTCAAAATTTCCGATACGGCGTATTCCGATTACGCTGGCGATCAATTTCCACGAAGATATTATTAAAGTACGAGAAGTGCTGCTGGATGTCGCCAATAAGTATCCATTAGTTTTGGCTGACCCGAAACCTGCAGTCACCGTTACCGCCTTTCGTGAATCATCCATCGAGTTGTTATTTGCGATCTGGTGCCAGCAGGAAAATTATCTGAAAGTACGCGATGAAATGCAGGAACGGATTCGTAATGGCTTTGTCGATAATCAGATTGAAATTCCAGTGCCGAAAATGGGCTTTGTCGACCATCCATTATCTCGCCCCTTAGAGAATGTTGATATTGACCAATATGCCAATGACAAGGCCCTCAAAAGAGAGCCTGATCTAAAATAACCCTTCGATTCCCTCTTCTTTTTAAAGGAGAGGCTTAGGGAGAGGATTCAATCAGTTTTCTCTGGCATCGGCGCAATATAAGCAATCAGCAGCATCACCCCACCTGCCAGCAAGAAGGAAATGACTCGCGTCAGGGTGCCAATATGCGACAGGTCAAAGAGCACCAATTTTAAGGTCACAACCACCAGAATACTGCCGCCTAAAATCCACATCGGCTTCAGGTTTTTTAAGGTTGCCGTCCACATGGTGATCCAGGCCAGTAATACCCAAAGTACAGTCAAGCTGAGTTGCACCGTCGCATTACCCCATAGCTCCATATCATTAAACGGCGTGTGTAAATACACATGTAAAGCTCTTAAAACCATATAACTGGAAAGCCATAACAGGCTCAACACCATCAAGACTGCGATCATGCCCTTATCACGGCCAACCTTAATCTGTTGCAACAGCATCCAGATAAAACTGGCAAACATGGCGATACTGATCAGGTCAAAAGGATTCAGAATCGGCAACCAGTAATACTGGAATGCTTGCTGACTAAATAACTGTGAACATACCAGCCAAGTGGCCATCAGCAATAAACAACACTTGGTTTGCCAAAGCTGCTGCCAGCCTGATTGCAGGTCCTGTCGATAGCACCACAGGCAAAACAATAAAGGTAAGATCACCATACTGAAATAAGGCATGCTCGGGATCAGACACAGACTGGCCAAAGCCAAACTGCTAAAAACGCCCAAACTCATCCATTCTTTGGATAGCTGCAAACCAGCCAGCGGTCTGAGCCACAGAATCGCTAATAGCATCGCCGAAAGGGCAAAAACCCCGCGCTCCAGACCGCTATCCCAGACAATCACCGCATTTTGACTGCGATCCAGTGTCAAAATCACTGCAATGACCAGCAAGGGTGAGATACCACTCCACTTCGGTAGCAACCAGGACCATTGCTGATTTTTGCGCAGAATCATTTCATTCAACAGCACATAGCCCAGTGTGATGATGAATAAACTCAACACATAGGCATGCTGACTCGAAAATTCATCTTCCAGCAAAGCAAAGAGCATTAAACTGGCTGCAACACTTAAACTACTTAAAAAACTGATACTCAGACTATCCAGTTGCTGCTGGTATTTTTCTTTGAGCTGACTGATCGCCACCACTACCACATAACACAGACTCAAAATCCAGAAAATCATCCGCGGTGTGGGATTGATTTCGACCAGATAATACAGGCTGCTAAATCCGGCCATCAACAATAAGCCCATACTTAAATAATGCGCCACCCGGACATTTTTCTCTAAGGCCCACAGATAAATTAGTACCCCTTCCACAGCCCAACCAACCACACTCCATTGTTCGGTCAATAAGATCGGTGGCACCAGTGCCAGAAAAATCAGCATCAGACTCAGATAACTTTGTGAAATAAGCTGAATCGTTTGTTTTTGGCGCAATAAAGTCCAACAAGTGGCAAAGACCCCTGCGAACAACAGACTTAGACCGGCTTGCCAGAGTTTTTGATCGGGCTGATTAAAGTGAATCAGATACAGAAAAATATAAGCAGTAATCGGTGCGGCAAAAATCAAGGCCAAGTCGAGTACCGGTTTTAGCTGAAAACGGGACAAATCCTGTCGTGCCAGCAACTGGCTAAAACGAAAACCCAGCCAGATAAACAGCGCACTATGCGCCAGAATCAGCGCAGTCATGGCATAACGCTCATGAGTATCACCATGAATCAGGCTATACATTCCACCGACAATCGCCGTAATTAAAAAGGCAATCTGATTGAGAATTTTCCAGGGGCGGAAGCTGCTCAGCACTGCCACCCCGACATTAATCAGCAAGTAATAACTGATCAGCTCAACAGCGGAAGCATCTCGGATTGGCAAGGTAAACGGCGCCAGATAAGCAATCAGCAAAGCCATTATGGCCAGTTCGATACTTTCCTGTTTCAGACTTAAATACAGCGTCATTGCCAAAATGATGATAAATACACATGCTGCCAGCGGTAGTGTTGGAATCACCAGATTGTAATAGGCAAAGAATAATGTCAGAAACAAACTCCCTAAACCTAATCCTTCCAGCGCCAGAGCAAAACTGCGGTTTTTAGGAATCAGCCGATAGCCCAGTCCTGTTACAAACAAACTGGCAAGCGCAACCAGACCTAATTTAGCAGCCAGACTCAGCTGCCAGTGCTCGGTGGCAAAACGCAGCAACAAAATAATCCCGATCACTAAAATACTAATGGCGACTTTTAAGACCGGATTGCCCTGAAAGATCCAGCGCTGCACTTGATCGATGAGATTAGGCGTGGACTGAGAATTTAGAGCCGGTTGAGCAGTCACAGGTGCAGCATCAGACCAGTTCGGTGGTGTCGAGGGTGGTGGATCGGCAGAATAAGATTGCGACTGTAACTGTATCAAGCGCCCTTCTAGACGTTGCAGCCATCGGAGTAAAAAGAACACCCAGGCGGTAATCCCGATGCCCATCAACCAGTCAAGCTCGGCCAGCCCACCGACAATGGCAATAATTGAAGAGACATATAAAGGAACTTTCGAATTGCGTTCCAGAGACCTCTGCTGCTGTGCAGCCAGTTGCTGTAGCGGGGCTTCTACTGCGCTGACATATTGCATCACACTGAAGAGAAAACCCACACCACACAGATAAGTCACAATCTGATAATCCAGATACCAAGCACTGATCCCAACAATTAGCAGAGTAATCAGCCAGATCATGCGTAACTCATTGCGTCCTGCAGCCATTCTTATATTTCTCTTTCCTGAATCATTCCATCATACAACAGCTTGTGCTGCTTATTTCATCTTCAGCCGATATTCGCTAAGCTGTAAACTCAGACTCGCCTCAGCGAGCGTAGTAAAAATCACGTACAATAGCGCTGTATTTTGAATAAGGAATTGATTACATGCCACCATTTGTCTTGGTCGATGGCTCTTACTTTTTATTTCGTGCCTTTCACGCACTGCCACCATTAACCACGTCAACCGGTTTACATACCAATGCAATTCGTGGTGCGATTTCTGCTATTCAAAAACTGATGCGTCGGATCCAACCGACCCATATGGCGGTGATTTTCGATACGCCAGAACCGACGTTCCGGCATGAGCTTTCACCGATTTATAAAGGTGACCGCCCGAGCATGCCGACGGAATTATCCGAACAGATTCCTTATTTGCATGCCTTGATTCGTGCGCTGGGTATTCCCCTGCATACCTTACCGGGTGCCGAAGCCGATGACATTATCGGGACATTGGCCAAACGTGCCGAAGCCCTGGGACATCAGGTGCTGATTTCGACTGGTGATAAAGATATGGCGCAATTGGTCACAGACAAAGTGACCCTGGAAGACAGCTTTAAAGAAAAGCCGCTGGATGTCGATGGCGTGTTTGAAAAGTTTGGCGTATGGCCAAATCAGATTATTGATTACCTGACCCTGATGGGCGATGCTTCTGATGGCATCATGGGCGTGCCAGGTGTCGGTGCCAAAACTGCGGCAAAACTGCTGACCGAATATGGTTCGATTGGCGGCATTTTGGAAAATGTCGACAAGATCAAAGGCAAAGTCGGTCAAAATATTAAAGAGCATGTGGATGGCATTGCACTGGACCATCAACTGGCCAGTATTGTGATCGATCTGGATCTTAACTTTGGTTATGACAATTTAAAACTGGGTGAGCCGAATGTCGAGACCTTACGTCATTTGTACACCGAGCTGGAATTTCGTAATCAGCTACAATCCTTAGATCACCCAAACAACCCGAATCATTCAAATTATAAACAGGCGGCAAGATCCATTACCGCCAAACCGGCAACTCTGCCAGACACCACAGAAGATCATGCTTCTGTGACCAGTGGCGATGATCAGCTGGGTCAAGCGACCTATCATAGCGTGTTAAGCCAGCAGGACTGGGACAAGCTGTTTGCGCGCTTAAGTAGCGAAAAACGTTTTGCCTTTGATACTGAAACCACCAGTCTGGATTATCGTATCGCGCAGATTGTCGGCTTCTCGGTCGCCTTTGATGCCAACGATGCCTACTATGTTCCTTTGGCCCATGATTATGAAGGCGCACCGGAACAGCTCAATCGTGAAGTCATCTTGGCACAGATCAAGCCGATTCTGGAAGATGACAGCGTACAGAAGATTGGTCATCATCTGAAATATGATGCGCATGTACTGGAAAACCATGGCATTCATTTGGCAGGCTGGTATTTTGATACCATGCTGGCATCGTATGTGCTGAATTCTGTGGCAACCCGTCATGGTATGGATGATGTGGCGCGTCTGTATTTGAGCCATCTGACCACGACCTATGAACAAGTTGCCGGTAAAGGAGCCAAACAGAAAACCTTTAACCAGATTCCGCTGGAAACCGCCGCACATTATGCTGCTGAAGATGCTCATGTCACTTATCGTCTTTATGAAGTTTTGGATGAAAAACTCAAAGTCCATCCTGAATTAAGTCAGCTTTTGCATCGCATTGAAATGCCGGTGGCACGTGTATTAACGAAAATGGAAGAAAATGGCATTCAGTTAGATGTGCATTTCCTTGACCAGCTCAGTGAAGAATTTGCACAAACCATTCAGAATCTGGAAAACCAGATTATTGAATTAGCAGGCCAAAGTTTTAATGTCAGCTCACCAAAACAAGTCGGTGAAATTTTGTTTGATAAGCTGGGCCTCAAAGGCGGCAAGAAAACCTCGACTGGCCAATACAGCACCAGTGAAAGTATTTTAGAAAAACTGGATCATCCGATTGCCGCATTGATTTTGGAATATCGTGGCCTGTCTAAACTGAAAAGCACCTATACTGATGGTTTATGCAAACAGGCCAATAATGACAGTGGCCGCGTACACACCAGTTATCATCAAGCACTGACTGCAACGGGTCGTCTATCTTCAACAGATCCAAATTTACAAAATATTCCCATTCGCGAAAAAATTGGCCGTCAAATTCGTAAAGCTTTTGTAGCACCGAAAGGTCGTGTGCTGCTCGCTGCCGATTATTCACAAATTGAATTACGCCTCATGGCGCATTTTTCCCAAGACGAAGCCTTGGTACATGCCTTTAATCACGGTCAGGACGTGCATCGTCGTACTGCAGCAGAAGTTTTGGGCATCGCTTTTGAAGAGGTGACAAATGATCAACGTCGCCAAGCCAAAGCCGTGAACTTTGGTCTGCTCTATGGCATGTCTGAATTCGGTCTAACCCGTCAGTTGGGCTTTACTCGTCAAGAGTCACAAGAATACATTAAACAGTATTTCCATCGTTATCCGGGGATTTATGAATATATGCAACGCACCCGTCAGGTGGCACTCGATCAAGGTTTTGTCGAAACCGTTTCTGGTCGTCGTTTATATACACCGGATATTGATGCTCGTAATATGATGGTGCGCAAAGCAGCAGAACGTGCTGCAATTAATGCTCCGCTACAGGGTTCGGCTGCAGATATCATTAAAATGGCAATGATTGAAGTCGACAAGATGTTGCCAAAAGATCAGGCCAAAATGCTGTTGCAAGTCCACGATGAACTGGTGTTTGAAGTCGATGAAGCTATTGCCGATGAATTGGCACCGAAACTGGCTGAAGTCATGCAATCGGTATTGCAGATTTCTGTACCGTTGCTGGTTGAAGTCGGTAAAGGTAAAAACTGGGATGAGGCGCATTAATGCGCCTTTAAGCCCCTTCCTCCCTATAGGAGATGAGGCATATATTCGGCAAGGGGATGCAGGTTGGTTTTAACCCCCTCTCCCCCTTGCGCAGCAATGCTTCTCATCCCAAAGGAAGAGAAAATTTCATTTACTTATTCCTATGCCTTTCTTGAAGTCCATAATTTTGAGTTGGAAGATGTAAGGTAAAGCCCCTCTTTGAAAAAGAGGGGTTTGGGGAAATTTAAACCCCTCCCAACCTCCCTTTAGAAAAGGGAGGCGCAAATAAAAAGGACGCCTCAGCGTCCTTTTTATTTGAATCCGATTAAAGTCCGGTCAACAATACAATTGCCACCTGATTCATGATCATTTCAATGATGATCAAGGTTAAAATAGCAAAAATTGGAGAGAGATCGATCATCCCCATATTTGGCATAATCTTACGGAAAGGTGCCAGCAATGGTTCAGCCAACTCCTGAACCACTTCAATATACGGTGAACGAGACTGGGTAAACATCACCACCCAACTTAAGATAATCGTAGCGAAAATCAAATAACGACAGAAACGGATCAAGTCCTGCATCATGGTGACAAAGGTCAAAATCAGTAAATGCACAGGACCATTCGGCATGCCACCAGAGAGATACATCATGCCGAAAATTTTCAGCAAATACAGTACCACCAATAATGCCAAAGCGGCAGTATTGACACGGCCTTTGGCCAAAGTTGGGAAAATTCGACCAAACACATCTACAATTTTAGTGGCTTTTACAGTCGAAAGAACCACGGGATTGTAGGGGCTGACAGCAGCCAATTGCATTAAAAATCGGAAGAATACGAGCAAAATCGCGACGTTAATGATAATGCCAAAAATTAGCGCAGAATTTGCACCCATACTTGAACGTTCCTAAAAATTAAACTGAAGATTTGCTGCTTTCACTGAGCTCTTGTGCCAGTTCTTGACTGCGTTTTTGTGCAGCGGCAAGTGCGGCCTGAATATTTTGAGAAATCTGGGCGCGATCGAAGACTTCAAGGGCTGCCTGTGTCGTTCCATTTGGAGAGGTCACATTTTTACGCAGCTCGGCTGGGGTGTTCGAACTGGTGATCGCCATTTGTGCCGCACCTAAAGCCGTTTGCAAGGTCAGCGCCGTAGCCACTTTTTCATCCAGCCCTAAATTTTTGCCCGCACGAATCATACTTTCCATCATATAGAAAAAGTAAGCCGGCCCCGAACCCGATACAGCAGTCACCGCATCAATTTGCGCTTCTGAATTCACCCAAATGGTCAAGCCCGTAGAGGCTAAAACCTGACTGGCCAAATCACGGTCACTATTTTCTACATCTTCATGGGCGTATAGACCATGCGCCCCGGTTTGTACCAAGGCTGGCGTATTCGGCATGACCCGTACAATACGCGCTGTCCCCAATAAGCTTGCCAATGTCGCTATTTCCGCACCGGCAACAATGGAAATAATCAGCTTATCATTGACCAGACCTTTTAAAGGCTGTAACACTTGTGCCAAAACTTGAGGCTTTACCGCAAACACCACAATATCTGCATCCTGAATTGCAGCGCTATTATCATCGGTCACATTGATTTCTTTTTCCGCAAGTAAGGCACGGACTTGTTCGACCGGATCAGAAACTGTAATACGTGTTGTTGGCAAACCACGCGAAATCAGGCCGCCAATTAAGGCTTGGGCCATATTACCGCCACCAATAAAACTAATATTACAATTTAAAGCTGCACTCATGTTTAATGCTCGTTGTTGAGTTCTAAAGTTGAAGAAACCGAAATCGGCAGCCATCCCCCTGCTTCACAATATGCAGATTGGGCCAACCAAAATCCTTTAGGGGTAAACACGCCTAGCATAACATTATCTGTGCTTAATATTTGAATAGTATGCCGAACCCAAGGAAATATTTGCGCTTCCTGAATGGCTTTTTTCAGCGGCCAGGCGCCAACACGACCATAGAGATGGATCTTTTCACCCCCCTGACGCTGCTGCAAGTATAAGGGCTGCTGCAATAATGCTGTGGATAAACCCACCTTTGCAGATTCAATGACATATTTTCCGGACAAGACCTGCACATGATCTTTTAACGCAATTTTCAAGGTTTTTAGGCCAGTTTGAAGCTGTTGCTGCTCGGCCAAATAAACCTCTTCTGTCAAACGATATAGTTGCTGCTGATAGCGTACATAGTAATAATCTTTCCAGTGTAAGGCCGCCTGCGCATCGGGTTTGGCATGAATTACCTCGCGTTGCAGACGCTCGACCATATCTAAAGAGGGACGATACTGCGCTTCGCCTTTCATCCAGGCGGAGAGTAATTGACGTTGCCGTGATCTTGAAAGTTGTAGAAGTTTAGACAAATCAAGTTGCGTATCGGTTCCACACGCCTGTACATCTTGTTGTAGCACTTCTTGCAAAATTTGCTGGGCATCTTGCATCAGTTCACTGGTGCGTACCAGCGCAGACTGCATTTTCGGATAACGTTCACTCAAAACTGGCCAAAGGGTCTGGCGTGCCCAGGCCCGGTCATAATGGGTATCAGCATTGCTCGGATCTTCAATATTTTGAATATTTAAGTGTTTTGCCCATTGGCAAATCTGCTCACGGGAAATATCCAGCAGTGGCCGCCAAATGGTGAGATTTTCACGTACATCAACCTGTTTCATGGCCGCCAAACCATCCACGCCAGCACCAGACAATAAACGTAGCATTAGGGTTTCTGCCTGATCCTGTTGATGATGCGCCAACACCAAAATTTCATCGACCTGTAAATGTTGCAGATAGGCTTGATAACGTGAATGACGCGCTTGCTGTTCCAGATTGCCATTTTCGACCTGAACCGGCTGGATGATGCAGGGAATATTCAGTCGCTGGCATCGATCTGCCACGAACTTGCCCCAATCTGCACTAAGAACTTGTAATTGATGATCGACATAAATCGCCCGAACTTTTTCCGGGCATAAAAAAAACATCAGATGCAGTAGCAGCATAGAATCCACGCCGCCACTGCACCCGATGAGAAATTTTGTCTCTGCAGGAAAGCCCTGCAGCTGTTTTAAGAAACCAGACCTAAATTGTCGCTGCCAAACTTCATTAAACGTTGGTAACGTGCTTCGCATCGTGCTTGCGCTTCCATTGGTTGCAGTTCATTCAAAGCTTCTTTCAACACTGCTTTCAAGCTGTTCATGACATGATCCGGATTTAAATGAGCGCCCTCACCTTCATCCACCACATATTCTACAATGCCCATTTTCTGCAATTTTTCTGCAGTCAGCGCCAAGGCTTCACTGGCCTGTTCGGCTTTTTCGGCAGTTTTCCAAAGAATCGATGCACAGCCTTCAGGTGAAATCACTGAATAGATACTGTGAGACAGCATCACCACACGGTCTGCCACACCAATACCCAGTGCGCCACCTGAACCGCCTTCACCGAGTACAGTTGCAATCACCGGTACTTTCAAATTAGAAAGCTGCGCCAGACTGGTGGCAATGGCTTCTGCCTGACCACGTTCTTCTGCACCAACACCCGGATAAGCACCCATGGTATCAATAAAAGTGAAGACTGGCAGATTAAAACGTTCAGCCATGTCTAACAGACGCTGCGCCTTACGATAACCCTCAGGATTACTCATGCCAAAATTGTGCTGTAATTTTTCACGGGTACTACGACCACGATGCTGACCGACGATCATCACCGGTTGACCATCAAAACGCGCCAGACCACCAATCATCGCACCATCATCACCATATAGGCGGTCACCATGTAAAGCATCAAATTCAGTGAATATTTCACCCACATAGTCCAGAAATTGTGGACGTTCCGGATGACGTGCAATCTGCACTGTCGCCCATGCTTTTGATGGAGTCGCTTTATTTTTCATAGGTTAACCGTTTTCATCCCTATAAAGGTATTAATTAACAAACTGTTCGGATTGAATCGAGAGTTCAATCTCCCAATTTTTAAATTGCTGCTGTTCATCATGCAGTTCAGCCACCAGCAATGGCCATTGTTTGGCATCACCAGACACGCTGAGCTGCCATTGTTGCGCATTTTCAACCTTGAGTTCAATGGCAGGAAGCATCTCATCACTACGACTGTGATTGACCAAAACCGACAGACGAAGCAGCAAACATAACCATAAAAGTTTCGATCCACCGACTTTCATCACATCATGCTTGGCATCAACGCGCAATTTGCGGCGATGGTGTGCGACCAAATGTGACAAATGATTTTGGTCGACTTGTGAGAAACCGGCAATATCCGAGTGTTGTAATAAATAGGCACCATGACGATGATAACCACTATGGCTGATCGCCAAACCAATCTCATGCAGATAGGCAGCACGACGTAACAGATCGCTATCCTCTATCGTCAGGCCCAGTTCATGTTCCACGTCATTAAACAGTTTTTGTGCAGTCTGGACCACACGCTCGGCCTGTTTGGCATCGGCATTATAACGACCAATCAGGGCATGTACGGAACGATCACGGATATCTTCATGCTTGAAACGGCCCAGCAAGTCATACATCACGCCTTCACGCAGCGCACCATCCGAATAAACCAGATGATTAATTCCGAGCACATCAAATACAGCATAGAGAATGGCAATCCCAGCCGGCAATACCGCGCGGCGGTCTTCTTTGAGACCTTCGAATTCCATATCCGAGACATATTTATATTTGAGCAGTTTGTCTTTGAGTTTTTCCAGGCCTTCACGAGTGAGCTGTTCTTTGTCATTGCTCCAGCCCATATTGATACAAATCTGACGACAGGCCTTGATCGTGCCACTGGAACCGACCACCGCATCCCAGCCAGCTTCTTTATAGGTATTGGCAATTCCGGAGATTTCTTTACGCGCCGCAGTAACCGCTTTATCAAAAGCTTTGGCACTGATCTCACCATCCTGAAAATAAGCCTTGGTAAAGGCGACACAGCCCATCTGCACCGATTCAGTATGAATCGGCTCGAACTCTTCACCAATAATCAGCTCAGTCGAACCGCCACCGATGTCAACCACCAGACGACGACCACTGTTGGCCATGGTATGCGAAACCCCGAGATAAATCAGACGGGCTTCTTCACGGCCGGCAATAATTTCGATTGGCTTGGGTAGAATTTCTGCAGCTTTTTGAATAAATTCATGCCCATTTTTGGCTTGACGCAAGGCATTGGTCGCCACAATCCGTAAACGATTTGGCTGAACTGCACCTAAACGTCCGACAAAACGTGCCAGACAGGCCAAACCCCGTTGCTGTGCAGCTTCGGTTAAATTTTTATTTTCATCGAGTCCGGCGGCAAGCTGAACTTTTTCTGACATTGATGCCACTTTTTTAACTTCGCCATGATCTACACGTGCGATGGCCAAATGAAAGCTATTTGATCCCATATCGATGGCGGCAAGTAATTCTTCATCAATCAAAAAGTCAGACATTCCGGAAATAAACCTTTAACGAATTGTGCTTAGAGTAATTCACATGCATGCAATTTAAAAGCCATTTGTAGCGACAATTTGATGCATGATTCTTTTTATATCGGGAACAATAGTAGGACACGATCATCACTATCGTGATCATCCATTAGACAAAATAACATTAAGCATTGAAAATTTACAGATTCCCCTACATTGTTAAAGATGGCTATGTAATACTAATAATTAGTTATCTTTAAAATATTAATCTGGAGCACATTCCATGTCTGGCAACATCGTAAACACTACTGACGCAAACTTCGAAGCAGACGTTCTTCAATCAGACGTACCTGTACTGGTCGACTTCTGGGCGGGCTGGTGTGCACCATGTAAAGCAATTGCACCCGTACTAGAAGTGCTTGCTGATGAATACCAGGGCAAAGTTAAAATCGTGAAAGTTGACGTAACTTCTTGCGAACAAACTGCCGTAAATTTCAACATCCGTAATATCCCGGCTTTGTTGATGTTCAAAAATGGTGAAGTTGTTGCAACTCAAGTGGGTGCTGCGCCAAAATCTAAACTGACTGCGTTTATTGATGACAATATCTAAGCCCAGCATTTTCAGTAAAAAATACGCGACTGACAATCGCGTATTTTTTTCGGCTATAAATTGACAAAGCCGACATTTTCTCTTATATTTGCTACTCAAGAGATAAAGGATCTTAAATCCTGCCAATTTCTTACAAGACACATTACATAAGATGCCGCTCGGCAATAGAAATTGTTTTTCACATTTTTCTTTGAAACACTCAAACAGATCTCTGAATTGTTCTTTTGCAAATTCAATTGCTTTCGTTTGAATGCTTGTATGCGGCCGAATCTTACTCCCTTTCTAACCTGTACCTCAGAACTTTGATTCTATCTGACCACCTATGAATTTAACCGAACTCAAGAAAAAACCGATTGGCGAACTCATCAAGATTGCCGAGTTTATGGGCCTTGAAGGTATGGCGCGTAACCGTAAGCAAGACATTATTTTTGCCATCTTAAAACGTCATGCAATGAATGGCGAAGAGATTTTTGGTGATGGCGTTCTAGAAATTTTGTCAGATGGTTTTGGCTTTTTACGCTCAGCCGCAGGTTCTTATTTAGCAGGCCCTGACGATATCTATGTCAGTCCTTCTCAAATTCGTCGTTTTAACCTACGTACTGGCGACACCATTACTGGCACTATTCGTCCACCAAAAGAAGGCGAACGTTATTTTGCCTTACTTAAAGTTAATCAGATTAACTACGACACCCCTGAAAATTCACGTAATAAAATCTTATTCGAAAACTTGACCCCATTGTTCCCGACTGAACAGCTGGTGATGGAACTCGGTAATGGTACCACTGAAGATTTAACCACACGTGTGATCGACTTGGTGGCACCGATTGGTAAAGGTCAACGTTCAATCATTGTGGCACCGCCAAAAGCCGGTAAAACCATGTTGCTGCAAAGTATTGCGCAATCGATTGTTCGTAATAACCCAGAAGCTATTCTGATTGTGCTTCTCATTGATGAACGTCCAGAAGAAGTCACCGAAATGGAACGTACCGTTCGCGGTGAAGTGGTTGCGTCGACCTTTGATGAATCACCTGCACGTCATGTTCAAGTCGCTGAAATGGTGATTGAAAAAGCCAAACGTCTGGTTGAGCACAAAAAAGATGTGGTGATTCTACTGGATTCGATTACCCGTCTGGCACGTGCGTATAACACGGTGATTCCTTCATCAGGCAAGGTTTTGACCGGTGGTGTAGATGCGCATGCATTAGAACGTCCTAAACGTTTCTTCGGTGCTGCACGTAATATTGAAGAAGGTGGTTCACTCACCATTATCTCTACTGCCCTGATTGAAACAGGCAGCAAGATGGATGAAGTGATCTACGAAGAATTCAAAGGTACAGGCAACCAGGAAATTACTCTGGATCGCCGTATTGCTGAAAAACGTGTCTTCCCTGCGATGAATATCAAGAAATCTGGTACTCGCCGTGAAGAACGCCTGATGTCAGAAGACAATCTGCGCAAAGTCTGGATTCTGCGTAAGCTGCTGCATACTCAAGATGAATTGGCAGCGATGGAGTTCTTACTGGATCGTATGAAAGAAACCAAGACCAATGATGACTTCTTTGATCAGATGAAACGCAAAGCCTCGAATTAAAATTTCAAATGAAAGGTCACCTAAGCGGTGGCCTTTTTTTAGGTTGACATAAATTACACAATGAAACAATCGAGCCTCATTTATGTAAACTTATTTTTAAGTTTTTGATTAATAAAATAATCAAATTAAAAATTGTATAACTTTTAAAAACTTAACAAGCCTTTCTCCAATCTAAATGTTTCATTCCATTGTTATTTTCTGTTAAAAACTTATGATTTTTTAGCATTTTTCAGTACTTTTTTGAGTCTTGCTAGTAGCAATTAAAAAGGCGCAGTGATAGCATATTTGCAGACCAGTTAGACTGCTCCTGCGTTGTTAGTCCCTAACACAATTAGGAACAATAAAAGCACTTAACAGACTAACTTAGGTTTTTTTTAATCTCAATTTTTAGAGAGTGATGCCATGTTATTCAAAAAAATCGCTATTGCTGCTGCAGTTGCTACTACTCTAGCTTTCGTTGGTTGTGCTAAAAAAGCTGACGACGCTGCTGCTGACGCTAACCAAGCTGCATCTGAAGCTGTAGAAGCTGCTTCTGAAGCTGAAGCTGCTGCTGACGCTGCTGCTGTAGAAGCTACTTCTGAAGTTGCTGCTTCTGAAACTGCTGCTGTTGCTGAAGCTGACGCTGCTGCTGCTGTTGCTGTTGACGCTGCTGCTGACGCTACTGCTGCTTCTGAAGCTGCTGCTCAATAATCTTTTAGATTATTCAGTATAAAAAAAGAGAGCCTTGGGCTCTCTTTTTTTATTTTAAAAACTGAAATTTAGAAAAATAACAGAATTTAAAAAAAGCAGATCAGTTGATCTGCTCATTTCCCACACGTTGACGGAACTTCTGTCCCGCACGGAAGGTCACCACACGGCGTGCAGAAATCGGAATTTCTTCACCCGTTTTAGGATTACGGCCTGGACGTTGACGCTTATCACGCAACTCGAAGTTACCAAAACCCGAAAGTTTTACTTGTTCGCCTGAGATCAGCGCTTGGCTGATCTCATCGAAAAACAACTCAACCATTTGTTTTGCTTCACGACGGTTTAAACTCGTGAGCTCACTTAAATGATCAGCCATTTCTGCTTTAGTTAGTGCTGTCATGAAGCCCTCAATGTCGCTTGGTAAGTGTTTTCTAACACTTGAAGGATATTATCCATACCTGATTTAATTTCAGCATCTTCCAGTGTACGGCTTGGATGCTGCCAGAGAAGTGCAAATGCCAGTGAGCGTTTCCCTTCTTCTACTCCTTGTCCAGTGTACACATCGAATAACCACGTCGAGTCTAAAAGCTCCCCACCTGTTTTTTCGATAAGTCCCTGAATTTCGCTAACATTAATCTTATCACTAATTAAAAGCGCAATATCACGTCGAACCGATGGAAAACGTGATAATTCTGTAAAATTAGATACATAAGTTTGCAAAACAGCCGTTTGATCCAATTCTGCCACCCAAGTCGTTGCCAGATCAAGCTCGTCTTCCAGAGAAGGATGTAGACGCCCTAGGTAACCAATTGATTGACCATTCACGAGAATTTCTGCGGATTGACCTGGGTGTAACCAGCTACGCTCTGAACGTACATATTCCACTTTGACACGGCCGGCAGCCAGAATTTCTTCTACATCACCTTTAAAGTCAAAGAAGTCCATTGCAGCAGGTTTAGCATGCCAAGATTCAACATGACGTGAACCGGTTGCAATCAGCGCAAAGGTTGGAATCTGTTTTAAATCATGAATGCTGCTGGCTTCCTGATAGTCAAAACGTAAACCCAGTTCAAAGAAGCGTACACGGCTTTGCTGACGGTTAACATTGTACTGAACACAAGGGATCAGACTAGACAATAAGGTAGAACGCATGACAGCCAAATCACTTGAAATTGGATTTGCTAATGCTAATGGATTCACACCGGAATTAAGTTGCTTTTCAAGCTTCAAGTCAGCGAAGCTAAAACTGATCGCCTCTTGATAGCCTAAAGTCACCGCCGTTTGACGTAATTGACCCAGTTCAAACTGATCCTGGTATTTCGCCAACTTCACATCAATCACAGGCAGACTGATTTGAATGTTGTCATAGCCATGAATACGTGCAACTTCTTCAATCAAGTCCTGATAAATCGCCATATCATAACGATGTGATGGCGGAACTACAGACCATTCGCCTTCTGCTTTTACCGTCACCGTGCAACCAAGGCGTGTCAATGCATCAGTAATAAAGTCGCTTTCAACTTTATAACCTAATAACTGATCGACTTGAGCTTGGTTTAATTCAATCGCATCACGTTTTGGCAAAAGTTCAGCTTTTTCCGCCACGGTGATTGGTCCGAATTCACCGCCAGCCAGCTCAGAAATAAGCTGAGATGCACGGTGCATTGCAATTAATGGCAATTCAAAGTCCACACCACGTTCATAACGTTGTGAGGCATCCGTATGTAAACCAAAGCTACGGGCACGACCGGCAATATGTAATGGCGCGAAGAAAGCAGATTCCAGGAAAATTTCAGTGGTTGCATCACTGACTGCTGAAGACAGGCCACCCATGATACCGGCAATCGCCAATGCTTTTTCGTCATCCGCAATCACCATCACGTTGTCAGAAAGCTCAACGTCTTGCTCGTTTAAAAGCACAAGTTTTTCGTCCGCAGTGGCTTGACGTACATGGACTGCGCCTTGCACTTTAGCAGCATCAAATGCATGTAGCGGTTGACCCAGCTCCATCAAGACATAGTTGGTAATATCGACCAGAATACTGTGCTGACGAATACCTGAACGTGCTAATGCGCGTTCCATCCATACAGGAGTCGCTGCCTTGGTATTGACGTTTTTGATCACACGACCTAAGTAACGTGGACAGCCTTCAGTGCTGACTACAACCTGCTTTTCATCAGCAATGGTTGCAGTCACTTCTTTAATTTCAGGCGCAGTCACTGGCAATTGGTTAATCACACCAATTTCACGTGCGATCCCGCGAATGCTGAAACAGTCACCACGGTTCGGCGTGATACTGATGTCAATCACATTGTCATCAAGATCCAGATATTCACGAATGTTGACACCCACAGCTGCGTCGTCTGGTAGCTCTAACAGACCGTCAATTTTATCTTCGAGATCAATCTCAGAAGCGCCGCACAGCATCCCTTGAGACTCAATACCACGTAGCTTGCCTTTCTTGATTTTGAAATCATCCGGCAATACCGCACCAATGGTTGCTACAGGCGCTTTCATACCTACACGTACGTTTGGCGCGCCACATACGATTTGCAAAGGCTCAGCTGTACCGATATTCACAGTGGTCACACGTAAACGGTCTGCATCTGGATGTTGTTCTACTGTCAGAACTTCACCAACCACTACGCCTGTAAATGCTTTTGCTGCAGGAGCAAGTTCATCAACTTCAAGACCCAACATGGTCAATTGATCAGAAAGCTTGTCGCTATCGATGGCTGGGTTGACCCATGTGCGTAGCCAATTTTCGCTAATTTTCATTGATATAAAACCTGTAATTCAAATCTCTAGAATCCCCCTCTGACTCCCCCTTTTCTAAGGGGGAGAACCCCATTTATTTCGTGGAGTCCCTCTCCTTTCTTAAAGGAGAGGTTAGGAGAGGATTAAATAAAAAGTTTTAAGCAAACTGGCGTAAGAAACGCACATCATTCTGGAAGAACATACGTAAGTCGTTCACACCGTAGCGCAACATCGCAAAACGTTCTACGCCCAGTCCGAAAGCAAAGCCTTTGTATTTCTCAGGGTCAATGCCGGCAGCTTGTAGCACATTTGGATGCACCATACCGCAGCCCAAAACTTCTAACCAGCGACCGCGTTCATCCATGATATCCACTTCAGCACTCGGCTCAGTGAACGGGAAATAAGATGGACGGAAGCGTACTTTCAAATCTTTTTCGAAGAATTCATTCAGCAGGTTAATCAACAAACCTTTCAGTTCTGCGAAGCTGGTATTTTCAGCCACATACAAACCTTCGATCTGATGGAACATTGGCGAATGGGTTTGATCCGAGTCACAACGATAGACACGGCCCGGACACACGATCTGGATCGGTGGCTGTTGTGTTTCCATGGTACGGATCTGTACACCAGACGTATGCGTACGTAGCAAATGATTTACATCGAAGTAAAAGGTGTCATGCATGGCACGCGCCGGGTGATGCCCCGGAATATTCAGCGCTTCAAAGTTATGATAGTCATCTTCAACTTCAGGACCAGTGGCCACCGTAAAACCGGCTTTGGTAAAGAACTGACAAATACGCTCTTGTACCTGGGTTACAGGGTGGATACTGCCCACCTGTTGACCACGACCGGGCAAGCTAATATCAATGGTTTCGCTTGCCAATTTTTGTTCTAACGCCGCTTTATGCAGTTCAGCTTGACGTGATGTTAATGCAGCGGTAATGGCTTCACGCACAGCATGGATTTGTGCACCGAAGACTTTACGTTGTTCAGGATCCATTTTACCAAGCGACTTAGATTGTTCCGCGAGCTGGCTTTTTTTCCCCGTAAATTGCACTCGTACTTGATCAAGTGCAGCAAGGTCTTCTGCTGCTGCAATCGCAGCGAGCGCTTCAGTGGTCAGGGCTTCCAGTGACATAGTAACTCTCAAAGCAACAGGTTAAAAAATATTTTAAAACCCCACATTCTAACAGTTTTTAGACACTTTGATGAAGATACGTTTTAAGGAAAATTAGATTGGCATGATTAAATATAAAAAGTATAAGATAAACACAATATCAATCAGATCAAATCACTATGGCACTCGATCAAATTTGGAAACAGCAGCTGACCTTGGTCACTTATGGCAATGAGTATCTGACTCAGGACCTGAGTTTCAATCGTTGGATTCAACATTCCATTTTTAATCAGCATCAGTTTGCCTTCCGGGATCTGATGTCACAGCACCTATTGGCCCAGCATTTTCAGATTTGGCTGGAAGGACTGAAAAAACAAGGGGTTCGCCGACTGAGCTTGCATCGCTCGGATTTACTGGTTGATGAAAAAAATCCGAATGCCAATGTCGAGCTGCTACCTCTGGCGCATTTTATCGTCAGCCATGGTGCCAAAGCCAAAACTGCCTGGATTATTGGCAAAGAATTGCCGGAATGGTATAGCGCGGACAATGATTACGAAGCGCCTAAATCGCAGCAGTCCCCTTTACGTCATGAAACATTCTGGTGTTATGAGCTGAATCCCAAACTGGCCAAGCGTATTGACACAGATCTGGAAGCACCGAACTGGGACGATATCCAGGCTTATACCAATTATGAGTTATTTGAAAGCAGCCTAGCTCAAGATTTTATAGAACCGGCGTATACCAATCTTCCATACTACGGCACGATACCGGCAATTCAGGCAGATACAGAAAGTCATTTGGCCCTGATTCCGACCGACTATTCAGCTGATTATGCGCATCAGACTTTATACCGGCTAGATGCCTTAAATGAGTTTATTCAAACTAAAATTCAACATCCCTATACGTCAGATGGTGAAGTCCTGAGCCCAGATCAGCAGCTCAATTTACGCCACTTTTCACAAAAAATTGATGATTTAAGTGCCAAATTCATTAGCAAAGTTGCCAACCACTATAAAACTGCACAGCTCACCCCAAAAGTTGCGCCTGACCCATTTGTGGGTATGAGTACCGAACACCGTTCGCCCAAAATATCTAAAGCGGAAAAACCTCAAGATCCTGGCAAATCTAATTCTGCAAATGTACTGACCTTGATTGTGATTACCGTGATTATCTGTCTGATTGGCTACTATCTTGGTCTTTAAGATTTCAGCAAGAAAATATTAACTTCTTGGAGAAAACTTAGCCGAATCCAGTGGATATATTGATATTCGACAGCAGAGATGAGCTTGAAATAATGCTGTCGGTTTTCGCGATGAGTTTTGATCATTCATCAAACAATTGAATTTCAACTCAACCAGGGTTTGATATTTTTTCGATTATTTGAATTTAACCGCAATTATTTTTTACTCAGCGCTCGAGATAATGCTCTTTTTATTGCTCAGTAAAGATGGAAATAAAAGGTTAAATTCAAGCAGATTACAGTATTAGTTTCAGCCCATTTTTCTGAAATAGTATCGGTGTCGTTATTCGCAAACTTAACTTTTTTTAGTCTGATCGATGGGCGACCATATTTCACGAAAATCGCGCATTAGCTATTTCCCATTTTTCAGGCAAAAAAAGACCGCCAAATGGCGGTCTTTTTTCAAGTCATAAAGACTTATGCAGCCAACGCATCTTTTGCTTTTTGAGCAATCGCAGCAAACGCAACTGCGTCATGCATAGCGATGTCAGCAAGAACGCGACGGTCAATGATTACTTGAGCTTTTTTCAAGCCAGAAATCATGCGGCTGTATGACAAACCGTTTTGACGTGCACCAGCATTGATACGTGCAATCCACAAAGCGCGGAATTGACGTTTCTTCTGACGACGGTCACGGTATGCATATTGACCAGCTTTGATTACCGCCTGGAACGCTACGCGGTAAACGCGTGAACGAGCACCATAGTAACCTTTAGCGCGAGCAAGAATTTTTTTGTGACGGCGATGAGCCTGTACACCACGTTTTACACGAGCCATTTATAATCTCCTTAGATGTACGGGCACATACGACGAACTGAAGCAACGTCACTTACGTGAACCATTACACAGCCGCGCAATTGACGAATACGCTTAGCAGATTTTTTGGTCAAAATGTGGCGTTTGAACGCTTGTTTACGCTTAAAACCGTTAGCAGTCGCTTTAAAGCGTTTAGCTGCACCACGGCGAGTTTTCATCTTAGGCATAACAACCTCTTTTGAACACCTGTTCGGCTCGTTTGCACCATTACAAAACGACCTGCAGGTAAGGGAGCGAGTATTCTAAAGCATCTTTGTTTAAAACAAAAGCATCTTCATCCAATAAGCGAATTTAAACAGGATGGTTTTATGATTTCACTTTAAAAATAGTGCGCAAAACAGAATCAGAAAAATCGCTTCAGGTTTAGAACAGGGCAAAAGCCGCATAAATAAACAGATAACGTCCAATTTTCGCCAGGCTGACAATGAACAAAAATCGGGCAAAGTTTTCTTTCAGTAGTCCTGCAATTAAAGTAATGGGATCTCCAATAATAGGCACCCAGCTCAGCAGCAAAGACCAATAGCCATATTTCTGATATATCATTTGTGCCTTGAGCATCTTGTCTTCTGACACCGGAAACCATTTTTTATTTTTATAATGCTCGATTTTGAGCCCCAGATACCAGTTGACACAGGAACCCAGAATATTCCCCAGACTGGCCACCGCAATTAACAGTGCCACACTATGGCTTGCCTGTACCAAAAGACCAAGCAGCACAGCTTCAGACTGTAAAGGCAGTAATGTCGCTGCACCGAAGGCTGATAGAAAGAGCAGAAACAGGCTCATGCCAGTATTAATGGCTTAAACGCAGTTTTTTCTTGGCTTTGCTATATTCCCAGCTGGACCACAGTACTGCTGCCACCATTGCCATGATCCGTCCCCATTTATACTGCTGAGTAATGGGTTCAATCGCTGCACGCAAAATCTGCTGATCTTTGGTATTGAGAGCAGCAATTACCTGATCAATATGTACAATTTCAGCAATATAAAGCACTAAACATGCAGCAATACCGAAGAGAATACTCCAGTAAATTCGGGTATTGCTTTCAACAATCTTGGTAAAATTCAGAAGAAAATCGTTCATATATCCATCCAATAAAAAACCACCTTAAGGGTGGCTTTATTTATTTAAGGCTATTTTAGCATAAAGGCTGCAGCTTAACTGACCTGTATGGCGAGCGCTTTCTGAACTGCAGGACGTGCATTCAAGCGATCGATATATTTAGCCACTTCAGGATAATCTGCCAGGTTAATCTGCTGCCAGTCGTGTCGCAACAACCACGGGAATATCGCCATATCGGCAATCGAGTATTCACCAGCCACATAATCCTGCCCGACCAGCTGCTTGTTTAGCACGCCATACAGACGTTTGCTTTCATTGACATAACGCTCGGTGGCATAGGCGATACGCTCAGGCGCAAAACGGCTAAAGTGATGATTTTGCCCAAGCATCGGGCCTAGTCCACCCATTTGCCACATCAGCCATTGTTCTACCTGAATACGTTTGATTTCATCTGTCGGATAGAACATGCCGGTTTTACGACCTAAATACTGCAAAATCGCACCCGATTCAAAGATTGAAATCGGCTGGCCATCTGGCCCTTCCTGATCGACAATCGCCGGAATTTTATTGTTAGGAGAAATAGCCAGAAAGTCAGACTGGAACTGGTCATTTTCCAGAATATTAATCGGAAAAATTTGATACTTCAGCCCCATTTCTTCCAAAGCAATGCTAATTTTATGGCCGTTGGGGGTGCCCCAATAATATAAATCGATCATTTTTTTAATACTCCCTGCACTTTATCTATGCCATGATGCATTCAACATAGAGGATTCAGCCAGAAACAACAAGCCTGTATTTCAAAAATATTTTTATATAAATATCATTATCTTAATAAAAATTCATGTATTTTTTTATTTTTTATCTTGAAAATTTTTACAGCAGACACATATTTATTTGTGCATAAGGATTGCGTCAATCTTATGTACTGTCGATGTCTGACATGACAGATCTTATTTTCTTGTTTTTATAACTTTGCTTAATCGAGAAGGTTCTAATCATGAGCAACTTAAATCTTCATCCTCTGTTTCGTCGTAGTATCGGTTTTGATCGCTTGAATGACTTTATTGACTATGCCATGCAAAGTGATGCGCCGAATTATCCCCCGTATAATATCGAAAAGCATGGCGAAAATAATTATCGGATTGTGGTCGCAACTGCGGGTTTCCGTCAAGAAGAACTCGACATTCGTCTGGAAAATAAGTTACTGACCATTTTAGGTAAGCCTGAAAACCAGAGCAATGACCATACCGAATTCTTGCACAAAGGCATTGCACGACGTACATTTAAATTGTCTTTGCGTCTGGATGAATATATTGAAGTACAACAGGCAGATTATGAAAATGGTCTATTGATCATTGACTTGCAACGTATCATTCCAGAAGAGAAATTGCCGCGCCAAATTCCGATTGGCAATAAACTGCTGATCGAAAATGATGAAAAATCAGTTGAATAAGCTGGATTTGACTTAAAAGAAGGGCCCAAAAGGGCCTTTCTTTTTGACTCCAGATTCTCTAAGCTCATTAAAATAATACGCTTTATGATCATAAAAATAAGCTATGAACGCGTCAGAAAAAATCCTGTTTCATCAGAGTAGTCCGATCATGCGCGCTATCGGATATTTACTACTCTGTTATCCGGTTGGCATATTCAGCATTTTTTATTTAAGCAGTCTGCGTAGCAATTCCAGCTTTCTGCAAGGATTGTTATTTTTATGGCAGGAGTCGCCTGGCTTTTATGTTTATATCGGCGGCTTTCTTGGTCTTTCGCTGCTCATGCTGGGAACCAAACTAAAAATAACGTCTCAGGCAATTTATTATACTTTGGCCGGTTTCCGGATCAGCCTCTGCTTAAAACGACACTCGGTACACTATAGCTTTCTGAATCCGCGATACGATTCTCTCAAAGCCCATCTCAAGCGCTGGCTGAGTAGAACTCCAGCGCATCTCATCAGTCAACGCGATGGCACGCTAGATTTTAGATTATGCCAGCCTGATCTGATCAATCAAATCTGTCTCGGATTTTTCCGGATTCAATTGTCAATGTTTTCCCGGCAACAGGCTCAACAGATTATGCAGGCCATACAAACTGCCTGGAATTTTAGGGCATAAAAAAAGCCCTGCATCTGCAGGGCTTTTTTCGCTTCATGAGTGCTTACTTTTTCTTTTTAGGACCAAGCAGCATACCCATTTGACGGCCTTCCATTTTCGGCATCTGTTCAACAGTACCGAATTCAGCCACGTCAGCTTCAATTTTTTGCAATTGAGCCAGACCCAACTGTTGGTGCGCCATTTCACGGCCACGGAAACGAAGGGTGATTTTCACCTTGTTACCTTCTTCAAGGAACTTGATGATTGCACGTAGTTTTACGTTGTAATCACCAACATCAGTACCCGGGCGTAGCTTGATTTCTTTCACCTGGACTTGATGTTGTTTTTTCTTCGCTTCTTTCTGCTTTTGCTTAAGATCAAACAAATGCTTGTTGAAGTCCATGATCTTACATACTGGTGGCTCAGCATTGGCTACGATCTCGACAAGATCAAGTTCCACACTTTCTGCTGCGCGCAGGGCTTCAGCTAAGCTTACAATCCCTTTTTGCTCACCATTTTCGTCTACAAGACGGACTTCTTTCGCACGAATTTCATCATTCAAGGCAGGACGGTTTGATTTGTTACCGCCCTGTTGATTACGGTCAGGCTGTTTAATCGCTGTTACTCCACAATGTACCGGCCGCGTTCGGCAACGGCTGCTTTTACTAGGTCAACGAAAGCATCGATTGACATAGTACCCAAATTTTTTCCTGAGCGGGTACGGACGTTTACTGTACCTTCTTCAACTTCCCGGTCCCCAAGTACCAGTAAGTAAGGAATACGCTCTAATGTGCGTTCACGAATCTTAAAGCCGATTTTCTCATTTCTCAAGTCAGAAATTGCACGAATACCGTTTTCTTTAAGTTTTGCGACAACTGACTCACATGCTTCTGCCTGAGAATCGGTAATATTCATCACACACGCTTGCATCGGCGCCAACCAAGGTGGCATGAAACCTGCGTAGTGTTCAATCAGTATACCAATAAAACGTTCAAAACTGCCAAGAATTGCACGATGTAACATTACTGGCTGATCGCGGTCGTTATCTTCTGTGACATAAGACGCATCTAAACGTTCTGGCAAGTTAAAGTCACACTGAATGGTACCACACTGCCAGACACGCCCCAGACAGTCTTTCAGAGAAAATTCAATCTTCGGACCATAAAATGCACCCTCGCCCGGCTGAAGCTCCCATTCAAGACCCGCAGCATCTAAAGCATCCGCCAAAGATTTTTCAGCCATATCCCAAAGTTTGTCATCACCGACACGTTTTTCAGGACGCGTTGATAATTTCATTTGTACTTCTTCGAAGCCAAAATCTTTGTATACGTCGAGTGTCAATTTGATAAAGTCTGCAACTTCAGGCCCGATCTGTTCTTTGGTACAGAAGATATGCGCATCATCTTGGGTAAAGCCACGTACACGCATAATGCCGTGTAAAGAACCTGATGGCTCGTTACGGTGACATGAACCAAATTCTGCCAGACGTACCGGAAGATCACGGTATGATTTTAAACCCTGGTTGAACACTTGTACGTGACAAGGACAGTTCATTGGTTTAACCGCGTAGTTACGGTTTTCAGAATGCGTGGTGAACATGTTGTCTGCATAGTTGGCAGCATGTCCTGATTTTTCCCACAGCGTGAAATCAACCACTTGCGGGGTACGGATTTCTTCATAGCCGTTGTCTTGCTGAACTTTACGCATGTATTGTTCAAGTACCTGGTAAATGGTCCAGCCGTTCGGATGCCAGAACACCATACCCGGTGCTTCTTCTTGCATATGGAACAAATCAAGCGCTTTACCAATTTTACGGTGATCGCGTTTTTCTGCTTCTTCAATACGTTTTACATAAGCTGCAAGCTGTTTCTTGTCTGCCCACGCTGTACCATAAATACGTTGTAACTGTTCGTTTTTCGCATCACCGCGCCAGTAAGCACCAGAGATTTTAGTCAGCTTGAACGATTTTAAGAATTTGGTATTTGGTACGTGCGGACCACGGCACATATCCAAGTAATCTTGATGGTAGTACAAGCCCATTTGTGTTTCTTCAGGCATGTCGTTGATCAAGCGTAATTTGTATTCTTCGCCACGCGCTGTGAATTCTGCAATCACTTCGTCACGCGGGGTCATTTTTTTCACAACATCATAGTCTTGATCGATGAGCTTTTTCATACGCTCTTCGATGGCTGCCATGTCGTCTAATGTGAATGGACGTGGCATCCAGATGTCATAGTAGAAACCTTCTTCAATGACCGGACCAATGACCATCTTTGCTTCTGGGAACAGTTGCTTAACCGCATGACCCACCAAATGCGCGCAAGAGTGACGAATAATTTCGACACCGGCTTCGTCTTTAGGCGTAATAATTTGTAAGGTTGCATCTTCAGTGATGAGATCAGACGCATCCACTAAACGGTCGTTTACACGACCAGCAACGGTATTTTTTGCAAGACCAGGACCAATGCTGAGTGCAACGTCCATCACAGATACGGCTTGATCAAACTGTTTTTGATCGCCATTTGGCAAAGTGATAATTGGCATAAGAAATCCTTAAGGAGTGATGCCCCGTACCATGGAGCATGTCACCGCGAGATTATGATCGAGGAAAACCTCAAAAGATAAAAACGGTGGATAAATAAAATCGATTCGAATTTTACACGGCTTGGCCGCATGATTAAACCTTTTCCCCAATAAAAATCAGATTTACTCCCAAATCTTTCCCTGATCTTTAAAGACTTAGGCTCATCTTTTAATTCAAAATGTGGTTATTCCCGGAAAGTCTGCCACTCAATAAATGTTCTCTCACGATAAACATAGAGCTGGGCAAATTGTGGAATGATGGCTTCACTTTGTGTCGGCCTTAAAAACACATAATCATCGACATGAATATCGCATTGCCTAGGTACCTGAAGCATTTCCTGATTACTACTGCGACCATACAACAGATGCGGCTGGCTTTTTTCAGGATAAATATAATCTGCCTGCCAATAGCCACCATAGATAAACAGTGCTTTATGCCGATGCGGCAAATGATTCAGCATTTCCAGACCCGGAATCTGGCTATAAGACAATACCTTTAAAATCGGTGCGGCAATCCAGAGCGCACATTTTAAAGCGGATAAATTGTCCAGATCGAAGTCACTGGGTTTGAGCAGCATCGAGCCAAAAGCCAGATCATTACAGACACTCTGCTGGCAATGCTGCATAAAGGTCGGACTGCCACCACCGTTAAAACACAAATCTGCCCGCCATAAATCTGGGAATTGCTGCTGAATAGTATTTTTATATTGTTGATAAATCTGCTGCGATTGCTGATAACTTTTTTCGGGGCTTTTCAAAATATTCGGCAATTTGGCGACATGTGCATCATAGCCCATCAACCCCGAAAGCCTGAGAGCGTCGGGATATTGCTGAATGAGTTTGAGTAAGGCTATTAACTGTTGCTGGCTACTCACCCCACCACGATGTAAGCCGACATCAATTTCAATATTGATATTTAACTGAAGATTAGATTCTTGAGCGAATTGCAGATATTGCTTCAAGCGCTTTATGTCATCGACCAGCCATTGAATATTGCTTTGATCATTTGCTTTATTTTGTTCAGGAACGTTTTGATAAAAACCTTGTACCGCATGAATCGGCATCGGTTTACCCAGCAAGATATCGGCCTGTTCAAATGCTCTCATCATTTCTAAAAGATGGGGTAAATGAAATACCATAAATCGCTGGGTATTCAGCTTTTCACTGGCCAGTTTGAGTAGCTGGATACTGGCTAGAGACTTCACCACCAGACGCGGCTTGAGCTGCGCAGGGATTTTTGCCCGTACAATCTCCAGATTCTGCTGATATTGAGCCAGATCCAGAATCAGTTGCGATGTACCAGTTCCCTGCTGCTGCAAATCTCGGGTCAGTTGCTGAAAATACTTCGATTGCATAATTCGCTCCTGCTATTCAGACAAAAATAACTGCTGTAAATGCGGATTAAGCCATTTTTGCTGCGGATCCAGTTGCTGCCGCAATCTCATAAAATAATCCCATTTTGGGTAAAGATCACACAGCGAAGCGGCTGTCATGCTGTGCAACTTTCCCCAATGTGGCCGTCCCTGATATTTCTGAAAAATCGGCTCGACCAGATCGAAAATAGCTCGGCAATCCTGTTTATAAAACTGATGAATCGAAATCGAAACCGAATCACGCTGATAAAAAGGACTCAGCCAGATCTCATCGGCTTTGACATAACGGAATTCGATCGGGAAAAACATCGGCACATTCTGCTTCCTTAAGGTGGCTAAAACCTCCTCCAGACATTGCAAGCCGGAATCGACCGGAACCTGATATTCCATTTCATTAAATCTGGTCTGACGCGGAGTCGGAAAAATCCGGGATGACCAATCTACATAACAACTCGGTTTAACAAAAACACCCAATAATTTTTGTAGATAAGGATTAGATGCAGGAATAAATCGGGTCAATTCAGAACACAAGCTCAATAACGCATCTTCAGATGGCCAGTTCTCCTGCCTTGGCTGAATTTCATCATTCGTTTCATTCAGGGTTTTTAGCATGACCTGATCGGCATGCAGAAAAGCCCAAAATTCAATATGCCGGTGCTGATGTTTCCATTGATCGATATGCGCAAATACTTCTTTTAATGGACACAGCCGAATATGTTCTTTTAATTTATAGCGCGGACGATTTTGCAGGGTAATTTTGGTCAATATTCCTAGACTACCTAACGCCACACGCCCCGCTTGGAAGATGTCCGCATTTTGCTGACGATCACATTGCAACAGCTCTCCATCTGCAGTCAGTAATTCAAAACCGTCCACAAAAGCAGATAAACAGGGTAAATCGATGCCGGTGCCATGCGTTCCCGTGGAAATCGCTCCCGCCAGACTTTGCTGATCAATATCACCCTGATTGGGTAAAGCTTGATTGATCGGGGCAAGATATTCACCTAAATCATATAAACGCGTACCAGCGTGCACGGTACATTGAACTTTTGCCTCATCCAAAGCCACCACACCTTTTAAATGATCGAGATAAAGCAGCACATCATTGGTTTTAGCCAAAGCACTAAATGAATGCCCCGCACCTACTGCACGAATCTTTGCCTGTGACTTCACCAAACCTTGTAATTCGCTTATTTCTCTGGGCTGAAAAACTTGAGGAGCGCTGTGCTGACTCCCTGACCAGTTTCGCCAGACTGCATTCGCCTGTTGTATTTTCATTATTATTCTCTGGCTCATATTATTTTACTGACTCAATTAGAGTAAAATACCTAAAAAATCAAATATGGGAACCCACGGGTTCAAAAAAATCAAATAGGGCTAAATATTTTAATTAATATTCAATGACTTAAAATTTATATTAATTTACTCGACTAAAGCATAAATGCAAGATTTCGAAGAAGTGCATATCTTTTCAAAAGGATATGAAAATAACGATACAACGGAGTTTTACCATGGTTAGCGCATACGATGAATTACCGCGTACCCCCGCAAATTTTGTAGCCTTGTCACCTTTACGCTATCTAGATCGTGCAGCTTATATCTATCCGAATCAAAATGCGATTATTCATGGTCAGCGCCGCATTACCTGGCGTGAAAAATACAATCGCTGCCGTCAGTTTGCCAACCAACTCCAAAAATTAGGCATCGGTAAAAATGATACCGTGTCTGTCCTGCTGCCTAACGTCCCTGCCATGATTGAAGCGCACTTTGCTGTGCCAATGGCAGGTGCGGTACTCAATACCTTAAATACCCGTCTGGATGCCAAGACGCTCGCCTTTATGCTGGAACATGCTGAAAGCAAAGTCTTATTGGTCGACCCTGAATTTACTGCACTTGCGACCGAAGCACTGGCGCTGGTATCACAAGAAATTTATGTGATTGATGTGGCCGATGCAGAGTTTGAAGGTGAAGACAGCCGTATTGGTCAAATCGAATATGAAGACTGGATTGCCCAAGGCGATGCAAATTTTGACTGGCATTTGCCTCAAGATGAATGGGATGCCATCAGCTTAAGTTACACCTCTGGAACCACGGGTAATCCGAAAGGTGTGGTCTATCATCACCGCGGTGCCTACATTAATGCCGCCAGTAATATCATTGCTTGTGGCATGATGCCGCGTGCCACCTATTTATGGACACTGCCACTGTTCCACTGTAATGGCTGGTGCTTTGCATGGACTATGGCGGCCAACGGCGGAACCAACGTCTGCCTGCGTAAAGTCGATGCCGAACTGATTTTCAAACTAATTGCTGAACATAAAGTCGATTACTTCTGTGGTGCACCGATTGTCCTATCAATGCTGATCAACACGCCTGAAGAGAAAAAGACCAAAATTGACCATCGTGTCGAAGTCATGGTGGCGGGTGCTGCCCCGCCGGCTGCAATTATTGAAGGCATGCGTAATATCGGAATTAACGTGACACATGTCTATGGCTTGACTGAAACCTACGGCCCTTCTGCGCTCTGTGCATCACAAGCCGGCTGGAGCGATCTGTCTATTCAAGAACAGGCGCAGCTGCATTCCCGGCAGGGCGTCCCCTATCCGCTACAAGATGGTATGAAAGTGCTTGATCCTGACACCATGCAGGAAGTTCCGCATGATGGTCAGACCATGGGCGAGATCATGTTCCGTGGCAATATCGTGATGAAAGGTTATCTGAAAAATCCGGAAGCGACCGCAGAAGCCTTTGCCGGTGGCTGGTTCCATACCGGCGATCTGGCCGTGTGTCAGCCTGATGGCTATGCCAAAATTACTGACCGATCTAAAGACGTGATTATTTCCGGAGGGGAAAATATTTCCTCACTAGAAGTCGAAGAAGTGCTGTATCAGCATCCTGCCATTTTAACGGCAGCTGTTGTGGCCAAGCCGGATCCACGCTGGCAGGAAGTACCATGTGCCTTTGTAGAACTCAAAGCAGGACAAACTGCAACAGCGGAAGAGATTATGGAATTCTGCAAACAGCATCTGGCACGTTTTAAAGTGCCTAAAGATGTTGTGATTACCGAAATTCCAAAAACCTCGACCGGAAAATTGCAGAAATTTGTTTTACGCGAATGGGCCAAAGAACGCGCGCAAAGTGAGTTTTCTTAAAAGATTACACTCCTCCCGAATAGATCTATAGATTGTTAAGATCAATCGGGAGCACGCGGGTTTATTCATTTAAAGCTTATCCAATAAAAAATCGTGCCAGGAAGACCTGGCACGATTTTTTTATTTATCTCTGGTGAGATTCAACCTCTCCCAAACCCTCTCCTAAAAGGAGAGGACTTAAGGAAATTACATCTCAACCATTTCCACGCCATCAATACGCGCTACAGTCATCAAGTCCTTATCACCACGACCTGAAACCGTCGCAATAATAATTTGATCCTTGTCCATGGTCGGTGCAAGTTTAGACACATAGGCCATCGCGTGCGCACTTTCCAGTGCAGGAATAATCCCTTCAATCTTGGTCAAGTCACGGAAGCCTTGTAGGGCTTCATTGTCCGTGATCGGTACATAGTTCACACGTTCCATATCTTTCAGGAAGCTATGTTCTGGCCCCACACCCGGATAATCCAGACCGGCAGAAATTGAATGCGTTTCAATGATCTGACCTTCTTTATCAGACATCAGGTAAGTTCGGTTTCCATGCAGTACACCGACATGACCGGCATTCAATGGCGCTGAATGTTTACCGCTTTCAATACCCAAACCCGCGGCTTCTACACCGTACATTTGCACATCTTGATCGTTCAGGAATGGATAGAACAAGCCCATTGCATTGGAACCACCACCAACACAGGCTACCAAGGCATCAGGCAGACGACCAGCTTGCTCCTGAATCTGACGGCGTGCTTCACGGCCAATAATCGACTGGAAATCACGTACCAGCTGCGGATATGGATGTGGGCCTGCCACGGTACCAATCACATAGTAAGTTGAATCGACATTGGTTACCCAGTCACGCATGGCTTCGTTCATGGCATCTTTCAAGGTTTTAGAGCCACTTTGTACAGGCACAACTGTCGCACCGAGCAAACGCATACGGTACACGTTCATGGCCTGACGTTTGACATCTTCAGCGCCCATAAATACCACGCACTCAAGACCTAAACGTGCTGCAATTGTGGCGGTTGCTACACCATGCTGACCGGCACCTGTTTCGGCAATAATACGCTTTTTACCTGACAATTTTGCAAGCAAGGCCTGACCAATAGTGTTGTTGACCTTATGCGAACCGGTATGGTTCAGGTCTTCACGTTTCAGATAAATTTGCGCACCACCCAACTCTTTCGACCATCGTTCAGCATGATATAAAGGACTCGGACGACCGACGTAAAACGCCAGATCACGGTCAAATTCTGCCAAAAACTGTGCATCATCTTTCATACGGAAGTAGAGCTTTTCCAAGTCTTCTAAAGCCGCCATGAGTGTTTCTGACACAAAACGTCCGCCATGAATACCGAAATGCCCGCGTTCATCCGGGAATTGGGTATAGTCAACTGCCTGACTGTTCTGGCTAGTACTTTGCTGATCCACGATGGACTCCTTGCATAAAGCGTTCTATGAGTTGTTGGTCTTTAATACCTTTTGCGGACTCGACACCGCCACTCACATCTACGGCATAGGCCTGTGTGGTGAGAATTGCCTGTTCGATATTGTCAGGATTTAAACCGCCTGCCAAGATCAAGGGAATATCAAGTTTGGGAAATGTCTCCCAATCGAAGCTGTGGCCCGTACCACCTTTCAGATCAGGATGCCATGCGTCTAACAGCACTGCACTCGCGCCAGCATCTTGATAACGTTGAATTTCTACAACTACGTCAAGATCAGGTTTGACCTGAATGGCCTTGTACCAGCGGCGTCCGACCTGTTGAGCGATTGTCTGACATTGTTCCGGCGTTTCATCACCATGGAATTGCACAATATCAAGATGAACCGTTTGCAAGATATCCTGAATCTCATTAGCTGAATGATTCACAAACAGTCCAACCACTTGCACATAAGGTGCAATGGCTTGAACCAGTTGAGCAGCTTGAGCGGCTGTAACAGCTCGGGGACTCGGTGGATAAAATACGAATCCTATCGCATCTGCACCTGCGTTCACCACAGCATGAACATCTTCGACTCGGGTGATTCCACAAATTTTGGCACGGGTTCGCATATTATTCTGGCTCTAGATCTACCAATGTCTTGAACAATCTATAAGATTGGGGCAAATCATTGTAATGCAATTTTTCCGGCTTGCGTAAAGTTCATCCGGATTATTCTTGCTGTAGATTGTGTATAAGGCATACAAACTTTATACTGCGCCCATCTTGCAACGAGCCAAAGCAGCCTCCTGCTTTAGGGAAGCTGGTGTAAATCCAGCACTGCCCCCGCAACGGTAAAAATGAAACGTCTATCAAATAAACCGCTTCGGTTTACACCACTGCATCTTGATGTGGGAAGGTGGATAGACAGCAAAGCCTGTACTTTGCACATTTAAGTCCGGAAACCTGCTTGTTGTGTTCTATCACCCAATCATTCACGGGGAAGTGAATGTATGGAGCATTTCATGTCTATTCAATTTCAACCTACTGCCTTGGTAGGTGCGATCGCACTTGCGTTGGGTACCACTTCATCTGTTTTTGCTGCCGAGCAAAAAGTTGCAAAAGCATCTTTGGATACCATTGTGGTGACTGCTTCTCGTAGTGAACAAAATATCAAAGATGTACCCGCGCGTATTTCGATTATTGAGCCTGCAATTCTTGAGCAATCTCCCTTAGCCTCATTACCACACTTATTAAGTAATGAAGCATCTCTAAATATGGTGCAGTCAGGTGGCTATGGTCAACAATCATCTATTTTCCTAAGAGGCACAAATTCAACACACACTCTTGTTTTACGTGATGGTGTGAAACTTAATAGTGCAACAAGTGGTGTTGCATCTCTAGCATATATTGATACAACAGACCTCAAACAAATCGAAATACTTAAAGGTCCTGCTTCAGTTTTATATGGTACGAATGCTATTGGTGGGGTCGTACAGCTTGTTTCTAAAACTCCTGAAAAAACAGGTGTATTTGTTACAGGTGAAGTTGGTGAAAATAAAACTTATAAATCTATTGTCGGTGCTGACCTCGCTGAAAATGGGTTTTATGCCCAAATTCGTGGTCAACGCCTAGAATCAGATGGAACTCAAGTGACCAACGCTGAGCAATCTGATATTAAAACTGGTGATTTCGAACAAAAAGGTTTTAGTACTAAATTTGGTTTTGAAGATGAGCAAGTCGCTCTTTCTTTGGATTATGCACAAAACGAAGGTCAATCCACTTATGTTTCAAGTGTTTTTGCATCAGCTCCCTCTTATGCATTTTTAAATTTAAAAAATAACGCTGTCGATTTCAAAAATGAAAGTATCAATGTGAAAGCAAAATATAAACTTTCTGATCAACTTGAATTAAATGCACGTTTATCTCAATTTAAAGATGAAAGTGATCAATTAGATTCAAAAGATTTTGTAAATAGTAAAACCCAAGAAGCTGACCTATACACGAAAGTCATTTTACCAGCTCACCAAAACATCCTATTAGGTACCACTTTCCAAAATACCAAAGCCGATGCTATTTCTAGCGGATCTCCATATAAAGGAGACGTTGATTCACAAGGTTATTATATTCAGCACCAATACAGCAATCACGGTTTAAATACTCAAATTGGTATTCGTGTAGAAGACAATGACCAATTTGGCACGCATACCGTCGGTCAGGTGGCAGCTCGCTATCAAATATTGAAAAACACAAGTATTTACACTAATTGGGGCACAGCATTTAGAGCACCTAACTTAAATGAGCTCTATGTTAACTATTATGGCAATCCAAATTTAAAACCTGAAGAAAGTGCATCTTTTGAATTCGGTATTGATCAGAAGCTCCCTCTTGGATTTACCACTGGTTTGTCTGCGTATACTAACCAAGTGAAAAACCTCATTGATTATAATGATAAAAATGGCTACATCATTGACAACGTGAGTAAAGCAAAATTTGAGGGTATCGAAAGCTACGTTCATTGGGAACAAGATCAACTGTTTGCAAAACTTTCACACAACTATGTGAAAGCTACAAATGAAGAGATTCATAAGGAATTAGCTCGTCGTCCTCGTCAAAGCCTAACCTTGACAGCTGGATTACAAAATTCAGTTTATGGCATTAGCACATCGGTATCATCCAAATCAGCACCTAAAGACAATTCAAAAGTTGCTGGTTACGCAACGATTGATTTGAATGCGTATTGGAATGTAAATCCATCTGTCAAACTTTTCACTAATATCGACAATATTGGTGATGTAAAATTTGAAACCGCATCATACGGAGATGATCTTTTCTATATCAACGGCGGTCGCCTCGCTTCTGCCGGTGTAACCTTTACATACTAAGTTCAGCGTTTCAATAAATACTTTTGAGCATCATGTCATGCCTATGGCATGATGCTTTTTATTTACAGCATTTAAAAATCAAGGAAATCACATGGGTCACCGTTTAAGTAAGATTTATACCCGCACAGGCGATTCAGGCACCACAGGTTTGGGTGATGGTTCTCGCGTTGCCAAAGACGATTTACGTATTGATGCGCTCGGTGATGTGGATGAACTCAATGCCGTGATTGGTGTATTACGTGCACAGATTTCAGCAAGCACGATTGAAGATAAAGCCACTTGGGACAAATCTTTAAGCCTGATTCAACACTGGTTATTTGATCTCGGTGGTGAAGTGTGTATTCCGGGTTTTAATCTGGTACAACCTGTGTCGATTGATTTTTTAGAAAATGATATCGACCGTATGAATGAAGCCTTGCCAATGCTCAAAGACTTTATTCTGCCTGCTGGCACTTTAGTCTGCAGCTTTGCCCATCAGGCGCGCGCAGTCTGCCGCCGGGCAGAACGTAGCGTGATGTCAGTCCACTCTCGCGACCAGAATATTCAGGCAGCGTCGCTACAACTGCTGAACCGTTTATCAGACTGGCTATTTGTAGCATCGCGCACCTTGCAACGCAGCGAGGGCGGTTCAGAAGTGCTGTGGCAAAAAAATATCAATGACAGCATCGAAAACTAGAATTATTTCTTGATTCTAAATCTAAAAATACGCGTCAGATGTATCTTGATTTTACAGTGCATCTGACGACAATAAGCCTTATCATCTTTTTGTCACATAGCACGCATACAATGAAATCAACTTCTCAATTTATGGGCAGTCTATGCGCATAATTGGTCATCGTGGTGCACGTGGCGAAGCCCCTGAAAATACCCTAGGCGGTTTTCAATATATTCAAGACATCGGTATTCGCGCCGTTGAGTTTGATGTGCGTCAGCTCAAAGACAATGCCTTAATCATCATGCATGATGATGATTTTGTGCGAACCACAGGTTTGCAAAAGCATTTATATGAATGCAATCGTCAAGATCTTGCACACTATAATCATGCTGTGACCTGGTCAGACTGGAATAAAGTCGAAGCCACTCCCCTTTTAAATCAGACCTTAAATGTCATTCGAGACTTTGAGCATATTGAAGTCGAAATCAAAAGTGTCGATTCCGAAGCTGCGGCTGAGAAAATTGCACTGGGCGTTGCACAGCAACTGCAAGGCTATGAGCAGGCGGCCATCATTACCAGTTTTGATGCCAAAGTCCTGCAAGCCTTCAAACAGCAAAATTCCCGGCTAAAACGCGGTTTACTCATCGAAACCGACCTAAAATATCAAGCGATTGATCAGGCGCTAGAACTGGATTGCTGTCATATTGGCTGGATGAATGAGCTGGCCAGCAAAGACCTGATTCAGGCCACCCAGGCTGCTGAATTAAATATCAGTGTCTGGACGGTCAATGATGTGAGCCGAGCCAAAGAGCTGCGTGATTGGGGAATTCAAGGGCTAATTACCGATTACCCAAAACTGATGCTGCAGCAACTCTAAAAAACACCCTGATTATTGATCAGTTCAAATCGTTTTATTTAAGACAGCTCGATTTCATGTCAAGCTATTAAAGCGTGTCTGACTTTTAGATTGATTCGACTTGAATGTTAAATTAATTTTCTATGAGATATATTCTGCAAATTTTCTGGCAATATTGTAGAAATGATGAACAGTTAAATCGCTTAATATTAGCCCAATTAAATAGTCTAAAAGACCGATAATCCTCAGTCACTTAGTCGGAAATCAAGCCCCGTCTAGACTGGCAAAATGGTCGTTTTTGCCCTACTTATCCTGTTACTGACAAGTACAATACAACCGTACAATAATGCTAGTGATGCTATAGGCCACATGCTAATATAAACAAGATAGGCTGCTGTTAAAATCAACAGTGGTTTCTGCTTTTTGTTAAACCTTCCGAGGTTCTAGGAGTGCTGTTGGAGATGAATGCTCCCTTACCCAAAGCCCCCATTAACTGGATTGCGGTGTTTGCATTGGTGTTATTACCCATTGTCGCCCTGATTGCAATTCCGTTATATGCGTATCACCATGATTTTAGCGCCGCCGCTTGGATCAGCATGTTTGTTTTACTGGGCGTAAGCAGCCTTGGCATTACAGCAGGATACCATCGCCTGTGGGCACATCGTGCTTATGAAGCCACTCTACCATTAAAAATCATCTTAATGATTATGGGTACATTTGCTGTACAGAATAGTATCTTGTTCTGGGCATCTGGTCACCGTACTCATCATCGTCATGTCGATGATGTGGATCAAGATCCGTACTCGATCAACAAAGGTTTCTGGTATGCACATATCGGCTGGATGTTACGTGATTATCCATCAGGTGTGGCAAACTATAAAAATGCGCCAGATCTGTTAAAAGACAAAGTCGTCATGTTTCAGGACAAATACTATATTCCATTAGTGATTGCCGTTCATGCTGCTATTTTGCTTCCAATTGGCTGGGCAGTCGGCGATGTCTGGGGAGTCTTGCTGCTGGGTGGATTAGTGCGTTTAATCCTAAGCCATCATGTGACTTTCTTCATCAACTCGCTGTGTCACATGTGGGGCAATCGTCCTTATACCGACGAGAACACTGCACGTGACAACTTCGTACTTGCGATTGCCACCTGGGGTGAGGGTTATCATAACTATCACCACATTTTCCAGTACGATTACCGTAATGGCGTGAAATGGTGGCAATACGATCCAACCAAATGGTTGATCTGGACCTGTTCTAAACTGGGTTTAGCCAAAAACTTACGTCGTATTCCTAGCTTTAATATCAAAAAAGCGGAACTGGCAATGAAGTTTAAATATGCTGAACAGGATCTTGCGGTCTATGGCCATGATGTTTCTGAAGACATCATTACTGTGAAAACCAAGATTGCACAGGAATATGATGCCTTTACCCAAACCTTAAATGACTGGGCCAAACTAAAAGAGCAAGAAATTCAGGTGAAAAAGGCTTCTATGGCAGAAAAAATTCACCAGATGGATGACAAACTGAAAGTTGAATTCCAGCTGGTTGAACAGCGTTTATCCCATCACCGGGCAACCTTGAATTTACTGGTTCGTAATTTGAAAAAATCAGCAGTATCTTAATAAAACTGCTCACAAAAAAGCCCCAATCGGGGCTTTTTTTATGTCTGAAAGATAACTTGAACTCTCGTTTATACAACAGTTTTCTACAGGCAACTTTGTTATAGTCAAGGTATTCCAAGCCTGTACTAAGTGCCATGTATTTTAACTCTCGTTATCAAACCCTTCCTGCTGCCCTTTACCACCATCAAGTTCCGCTACCGTTGAAAGGCGCAAAAGCCGGGCATTTTAACGTAGCTTTGGCAGAACAACTGCAATGGTCAGATGAAGACAAAGCGCAATGGGTCGAGATGTGTAGTGGTCAGAAAGTCTTTGCTGAGTTTCAACCCTTGGCCATGGTCTACGCAGGTCATCAGTTTGGTCAATGGGCTGGACAATTGGGAGATGGTCGCGGCCTGTTAATTGCACAGATCCTTGATCAGGAAGGTCAGACTATTGACCTGCATTTAAAAGGTGCGGGTGCAACGCCCTATTCGCGTATGGGTGATGGGCGTGCAGTGCTGCGTTCAGTGATTCGTGAATATCTGGCGGGTCATGCTTTAAATTCTTTGGGTGTAGCGTCGAGCAATGCGGTTGGCTTTACTTCCTCAACGCAAGGCATTCAACGCGAAAAGCTCGAACCCGGTGCAATGATGTTACGTACCTCAGACTGTCATATTCGTTTCGGGCATTTTGAATGGATCAATCAGTATCAGTCGGATCTGCTGGCTGAATTTACCCAGAAATGTATTGAATGGCATTATCCGGAATGCCTGCAAGCCGAACAGCCGATTCTGAGCTTTGCCACCAAAGTTATTCAGCGCACTGCCGTCATGATTGCCAAATGGCAACTGGTTGGTTTTGCACATGGCGTGATGAATACTGACAATCTGAATATTACCGGCTCGACTTTGGACTTTGGTCCTTATGGCTTTATGGAACGCTTCCGTCCGAACTGGATCAATAACCATTCGGATTATCAGGGGCGTTATACCTATCAGCAACAACCAAGTATCGGGCACTGGAACTTGTGGCAATGGTTAAACAATCTGGTTCCCCTCTGCCCTGTGAATTATGACAAAGAACAATGGAAACAGGATCTGGCCGGCTGTCTGGAACATTATGAGCCGACATTCTTGGAACATTACAAACACGGTTTAAACCAGAAAATGGGTTTACCAGGTTTCCATAAAGACAGTTTTGACTGTGCGATGGCATTTTTACGAATCTTGCAAAGTGAGCAACTGGATTACACCCAGAGTTTTATCCGCCTGCAAAATAAAGACTATGACGCTATTAAAGATGATTGTCTGGATCGCCGTCAGTTTGAAGCTTTCCTGACACAATATGAAACTATTCGTGCACATCAGGATATTGAAGAACTGGATGCCGCCATGAAGCAAGCCAATCCGCATTACATTCTGCGCAATCACATGGCACAGAAAGCCATTGAACGGGCAGAGCGTGATGATTTTTCCGAAGTCGATCGTTTGTTTAAATTGCTCAGCCAGCCTTATCTGAAACAGCCAGATCTGGAACATGCTGAAGATTTAGCACCATTGCCAAGTGATGTACCGGAAGTGATGGTGAGTTGTTCGTCTTAATTTATTCACATCAAAAACAAAAACTGTGGATAATTTAAGCGTTATCCACAATCTAAACAACATACTATCCTCTGAATGCATCATAATTTTGAGCAATATTTCGTATAACAGCCATTATATTAAATTTGGCAAGGATCTCTAAGAAAATCAGTATAGTGTTAATATTTATTGATTAAAAAAGAGAGTTAAATTAGTGAAATACTCAAAAGAAAAAATAGTAAAAGCGTTATTACTTGCTCCGCTACCATTACTTTTCTTTGCAGCATTGTTCTTTATCATAATGAATCGTGAATACAGCCTATATTCAATTTTTGTGATTTTTGTAGGACATGCTCTTGTTTACTTAGCTTATTGTATTTTAACTGTACCTTTCAGCTTCATGTTTTCAATTCTTTTAAATCGCTATAGCCTCCTTAACTTGCTGACCATCTGTATTAGTTCTCTAATTATTGCTACACCATTTTTTGTTCTTTTAGGGTGGAGTCATACAGGAGAAATTTCGAAAGAATGGTGGAAGATGTATACCGATACTTGGACTATTCTTATGGCTCTATTTCCAGGTTTGTCTTATTGGTTATTTTTAACTGATTTCAAAGTTAAAGAATTTTTTATGAAAAAAATAATCTATTTTAATTGTTTAGCATTTATTTTGACTTATTTATCTTTGTTTTATCAGAAATATATATTGGTTGAACGCACAGGAATAGATGAAGTTGCAAAGGTTAAAGTCATAGCCGGAGGATTTCCTCTACAGTTCTTAGTAGATGGTGAAATATCTCCAGTCGGTAGTATAGCCATCGATCCTTTAAATATTCTTATAGGATTAGATCAATTTGTTTTTTTCAATTTTTTTATTGATTATTTGTTTTGGCTTGGGTGTCTCTTAGCCTGCTACTTATTTTTTCGAAAGATGAAAGTGAAATGACAGGATCTAGAATATTTATAAAAATAGGAATCTTGCTTATATTTCTATGCTTTTTTTTAGGCTTGATCTCGTATAAACAAAAAACTGTTCATGACAAAGAGGTGGCTAAACAGACAACAGTTTTTTTCTTAAATTCGCTTTCCATGGGAGATTTGAAATCAGCACTAAAGAATGTTTGGCCTGATAGACAACTATATTTGCAAATGCAAAGTCCTAAAAGAGTCCACTTTTTCAAAGAGGCAAAAATTTTAGAAATTATAAAAGTTGACTATGACTCAGCAAAATATAGACCTGAATACTATCAACAATTCTATAAAATTATTTCATTGATGATTAAATTAAAAATAGTACATACGGATGATGCCGGAAATCCGCCCGGAGACTATATTTTCTTTATTAATATTATGCAAAAGAATCCTAACTCTAATTGGCTCATTACAGAATTAGGTAGTGGGCCTTAAAGTAATAATTATTTATTTTCCCTAAAATTAACACAATACACCCTATATGAAATCATATTTTTTATTTATATAATTCAAAATTTTAAGTTTATTTTAAAAACACTATCACCATTAATTAGGTTTTTTAGTGATTTTTACCGTTTCATGCTCATTGATTAAGCAATGTTCCACGAGTTTGTGTAGCCAAAATTATTTTCAAAGTATAAAAAAGCGAACCCTTCCGGATTCGCTTTTTTCATTGCCTTAGACTCAGTCTTCAGGATATTCAAAACGGTAGCCAACACCATAGACCGCCTGAATCCACTCATGACGGTTGCCGGTTTCAGCAGCATCCGAAATTTTACGGCGCAAATTCTTGATATGACTGTCAATCACGCGATCCGCGACATCAAAACTGTCTGGATTGATATGATCCAGCAATTGCGCACGTGAATAGACCTGCCCGACATGTTCCAGGAATAACTCCAGTAAACGGAATTCAGTCGGGGTCAGATTCAAGGCCTTTTGTTGATACCAGATACGCTGTTGGGATTTATCCATACGGAACAGATCATTACTTTCCGGTTCTGATTTACGGTCCAGACGACGTAAGACTGCCTGTACCCGTGCAACCAACTCTTTTGGACTAAATGGTTTACACAGATAATCATCTGCACCCATATTCAGACCCAACACACGGTCAATTTCTTCAGTACGCGCGGTTACCATAATAATCGGCAAGTCTGACTGTTCACGTACCTTACGGCAAATGGTCAGGCCGTCCATACGCGGCACCATCAAGTCCAGAATCATCAGACTTGGTTTACGCTGGGTAAAACTGTTATATGCTTCCTGCCCATCATGAAACATACTGACCTCAAAACCAGCAGCTTCCAGATAGTCTCGCACCAATTGTGCAAGTTCGATTTCATCTTCAACCAGCATGACATGTTTCATCAATATATTTCCTTTAGGGTTTCATTTGTTTAGGAAAACTCAGTTTGCAGCGTAAACCACCGAGTGGTGAATGCGCAAAGCTTAAGCTGCCACCCAGCGCCTGCGTAATTTTACATGATAATGCCAAACCAAGCCCAGTTCCGCCAGTCGCCCGGGTACGCGAATCATCGACACGGTAGAAACGCTCGCCAATCCGCGCCAGTTGCTCATCGCTCAAACCAAATGGACTGTCATCGACATATAAGGTCCATTCTTTCTCATCCTGCGTGCTATGAATATGCACCTGCCCACCCGCTTCAGTATAGCGAATACTATTACTCAGCAAGTTGGCCACAATCTGTTTAAAGCGGTCCAGATCCAGATTTAACTCAGTATCTTCGCCATTTGCGGTGACCGTCAATTTAGCCTGTTCAAAGTTTGGCTGGAAGTTGATCAGTTCCTGCTGTACCACCTCCCACGGATTCACCGTCGAGAAGTAAAATTGCAATTGCTGCGCATCGGCCTGTGCCAATGCGGCCAGATCCTGTGTCAGTTTTTTCAGGCTGGTGACCTGCGCCAGCATGGAAGCAAAATGTTCAGGGGTGGGTTTACGAATCCCATCCTGCATCGCTTCAATCTGTGCCTGTAAGACTGCTAGTGGCGTTTTCAATTCATGTGAGGTATCTGCCACCCATTGACGGCGTGAGGTTTCATGCTGATCCAGAATCACAGCCAAGGCATTTAATTCATTGGACAAATCACCCAATTCATCATTGCGGTTGACTTTGACCTGATACTGATAATTGCCTTGGGTCAGAGCACGCGTACCATTCAGCAAACGTTGAATTGGTTTCTTGAAATAAGTCGCCAATAACAAGGAGGCAATCAGACTGGCCAAAATACTGAGCGCATAGACCAAAAATAAATAACGCTTTTGATTACTAAAAAAATTAATACTTAAGGCATCATCCTGATCCAGAACCGGCTTTAAGCCCAAATAGCCGACAATCTGATTATTCACCATAATCGGACGATAGGAAATCTGCTCATCTGAAGCCTCACCGACCACAAAACGACGTTTTGCATCATACAGCGAAAGACGTGAACTGAGACCAAGACGGTCCGGCATCTGGATAAACTGCTTCTTGCCGGTCGGCTGCTGTGCTGCTTGTTCGCCATTCTTACGGTCAGTTCTAAACAGATTCTGATTGGAACTCAGCGGGAATTTTAGGCCTTCAAAGGGCTGAAACTGCGAGGGTAGATTGGAAGCCAGGAGGCGTAACTCTTCTTCATTGACCTGACGCGGTGGCAAAGCCGGATCGACCATACTGGGTGCGACTTGAACCAGGGTCTGTTCCTGAAAATAGCGCTGCTGCAAGGCAATATCATACTGACGGCGTAGCCACCAGCGTGATAAACGGTCATAATCATCTGGCGCAGCCTCCCCTTCCATTTGTAGAATCTGGGCCTGAATCGCATTGCCCCAGTCCTGATACACCGCATAGACATCCGCCAGATTTTTAATCACATAATCCAGTTTCTGCATTTCGACATCAGCCACATAGCGGGCGAAATTACGCTGCATATTCAGATGCAGTACACCCAGACTCACTGTGGTAATAACCAGCGTGGTCAACAGTACAGTCAAAAATAGACGTAATGCAATCGGAATACGGCGAATGTTCAAAACAGAAATCTCAATTTTTCTTCTATATTCATTATTGTAGCGAACATGGCATCAAAAAACTCTTCATTGTTTCTTCATCTTTATTGTTTAATCTTTACCTGACATAAAATCAGGTTCTTGACGGGAATAAATACAATGCAAGCCATGACAAAAATAGCCTTAATCAGTGCCAGTGTTCTTTCTATGGGTGCTTTGACTGCCTGTCAATCTACCAGTAATGTACCGAACAATGAGCATCGCCAAATGATGAAACATCATCATGAGGGTAAAAAACAGCATCATCTTTCACCTGAACAGCGCGAGCAGTTTAAAGCAAAGCGTGCGGAACGTCTGCAATTTGCCAAACAGCTGCAACAGGCCTGTGACAATAAAGCCGTAGGTTCAGCGGTTCAAATCAAGGCCGGTGATAAAACCATTGATGGCAGCTGTACTATCGTTTTTAAAGCCGATCGTAAAAACATGCAAGGCCAGCGCGGCGAACACCGCGGCATGAAAGGTGAACATCGCCCGATGCGTGCCGATGTCCGTGGCGGCATGATGCGCGGTGAAGCATTAACTGATGCAAAACGTGCAGAATTGACCAAACAGTTTGATCAACGTCTGGCTCAGCGTCAGGCACAACAACAAGCGATGCTGCAAGCCTGTCAAGGCAAGAAAGATGGTACTGCTGCACAGATCAAAGCAGGTGAACAAACAGTGAATGGTCAATGTCATGTTCGTTTCCAGCCCAAAACATCTGCCTATTAATGCATAGGAATCAATGATTCACGACAAGCACCTTCGGGTGCTTTTTTATTGGGTGCTATTTACCCTGGATAGTTGACTATTCGTATCATACAAAATATGACTAAAGCCTTTATACTCAATATGTTTAATACGTCATGCATATTAATCTTTGACTTTACAGTCACCAAGAAATCCCCCTGAAAAGCTTGTACCGCAGGGGAAGATGTTGCAGGATTAGAATCATTCCAAACCGTGTCAGTGAAGATACGTTTTTAGTTCATCTAAGATTATAACGCTGGTTAAACCAGTATTGAGGAAACCGATATGCCACAATACAAAGCGCCTTTACGTGATATGCAATTTGTGTTGCATGAATTATTAAATGCTGAACAACACTATGCAAATCTCCCTGCATTCCAAGAAAACGTAAGCCGTGAACTGGTAGATCAGTATTTAGAAGCTGCGGCTGATTTCTGTGAAAATGAACTCTCTCCGATTAACCAGGCGGGCGACCGTGAAGGTTGTACCTGGAATGACGGCGTGGTGACTACACCAACAGGCTTTAAAGAAGCGTATCAAAAATACATCGAGCTGGGCTTCCCTTCACTTTCTGCTGAAGAACAGTATGGCGGTCAAGGCTTACCGAACTCTTTAGGGATTACCATCTCTGAAATGATCGGTACTGCGAACTGGGCATGGGGCATGTACCCTGGCCTGTCTCACGGTGCGGTTCGTACTTTAGAACACCACGGTTCAGCTGAACAAAAAGATGCTTACCTGCCTAAACTGGTTTCAGGTGAGTGGACGGGTACCATGTGCCTGACCGAGTCGCATGCAGGTTCTGACCTGGGTATTATCCGTACCAAAGCCGAGCCTCAAGCAGATGGCAGCTACGCCATTTCTGGCGAGAAAATCTTCATCTCTGCGGGTGAACACGACATGGCTGAAAACATCATCCATATCGTACTGGCACGTTTACCGGGCGCACCGAAAGGCACCAAAGGTATTTCATTATTCATCGTACCGAAGTTCAACCTGAATGCCGATGGCTCTATTGCCGATCGCAATGGCGTACGTTGTGGTTCAATCGAACATAAAATGGGGATCCACGGTAACGCAACCTGTGTGATCAACTTCGATAACGCGAAAGGCTTCCTGATTGGCCCTGAAAACCGTGGTCTGAACTGCATGTTCACCTTCATGAACACCGCACGTATCGGTACGGCAGTACAAGGTCTGGCAGCGTCTGAAGGTTCTTTCCAGGGTGCACTTGCCTACGCCAAAGACCGTCTGGCGATGCGTTCACTGTCTGGCCCTAAAAACCCGGAAAAAGAAGCAGATCCAATCATTGTGCATCCAGCTGTACGTAACATGCTGCTAACCCAAAAAGCATATGCTGAAGCAGGTCGCGCACTGGTTTACCTGTTGGCGCAATATGCGGACGTGGTTGAACATGCTGTAGAAGAAGCCGATCGTAAATTTGCAGACAATATCTTGTCTCTACTTACCCCAATCGCAAAAGCATTCCTGACTGAAACCGGTTCTGAAGCTGCGAAACACGGTGTGCAGGTCTTCGGTGGTCATGGCTTTATTTCTGAGCATGGCATGGAGCAAATCGTACGTGATACACGTATTGCCTGTTTGTACGAAGGTACCACTGAAATTCAGGCGCTGGACTTGTTAGGTCGTAAAGTGTTGGGTACTCAAGGTGCGATGTTGAAAGACTTCACCAAGATGATCCACAAATTTGCTGAAGCGCACAAAGACAATGCTGCAATGAAAGAATTCGTTGAGCCATTGGCTGCCTTGAACAAGGAATGGGGCGACCTGACCATGCAAATTGGTATGCGTGCGATGCAAAACCCTGAAGAAGTCGGTGCAGCTGCGGTCGATTACCTGTACTTCTCTGGTTATGTCACCCTGGCTTACCTATGGGCACGTATGGCACTGGTTGCTCAAGAGCAACTGGCTGCTGGCACCACTGAAGTTGACTTCTACAATGCCAAAGTGACCACTGCACGCTTCTACTTCAAGAAAATCCTGCCACGCGTTCGTTCACATGTTGACGTGATCGCAACAGGTGTAGAGCCATTGATGAACCTGGATGCAGAACATTTCGCATTCTAAGTTAGAATCAGACTAATCGCATCACAGAAAAAGGACGGTCAATGAACAGACAGTCCTTTTTCTTTATAACGAGTTACAGAATTAACCTTTAGTCGTCTAACATTCAGATTTTGAGTCCTTTAGACTGATTAAAACTTATTTAATCAAACAATAAACAGGTGACACACCATGCCAATTTATAACGCGCCACTTGCCGATATGAAATTCATCCTCAACGATGTCTTTAATGCAGAACAATTCTGGCAAGCCAATGAAAATTTAGCGCACCTCGATGCTGCAACAGCAGAAGCCATTCTGGAAGAAATGGCGAAATTTGCGCAAAATGTGACCCTGCCACTCAACCGTAGCGGTGATGAAGAAGGCGCAAAATATGAAAATGGCAATGTGACTACCCCTGCTGGCTTTAAAGAAGCCTTTAAACAATATGCCGAAGGCGGCTGGATCGGGTTGGGCGCAGATACCGAATGGGGCGGCCAGGAAATGCCGAAAATGCTAACGGTACTTTCTGATGAAATGCTGTTTGCCACCAACCCATCTTTCATGCTGTATCCGCTGCTGTCTGTCGGTGCAGGTATGGCCTTAAACAGCTATGCTTCACAAGCGCAAAAACAAACCTATTTACCTAAAATTTATTCGGGTGAATGGTCAGGCACCATGTGCTTAACCGAGCCGCATGCCGGTACAGATCTGGGGATTATCAAAACCAAAGCTGAACGCAATGAAGATGGTAGCTATAGCATCACCGGCACCAAGATTTTCATCACTGGTGGTGATCATGATCTGGCGGAAAACATCATTCATTTAGTTCTGGCCAAAACACCAGATGCACCTGCGGGTTCACGTGGTATTTCCCTGTTCATCGTACCGAAATTCCTGGTCAATGAAGATGGTTCTGTTGGCGAACGCAATCCTGTAGGGCCAGGTTCTATCGAACACAAAATGGGCATTAAAGCTTCTGCGACCTGTGTCATGAATTTTGATGGCGCTAAAGGTTATCTGGTTGGTAAAGAAAACGAAGGTCTGGCTGCGATGTTCGTGATGATGAACTACGAACGCCTGTCCATGGGAATTCAGGGCTTAGGTGCTTCTGAATTTGCTTATCAAAATGCTGCACAATACGCGACCGATCGTTTACAGGGTCGCAGTGCGGCTGGTGTTCAATCACCAAGCAAACCGGCGGACAGTATTCTGGTGCATGGTGATGTACGCCGTATGCTGCTGAATGTACGTGCCAACAATGAAGCGTCTCGTGCCTTTGCAGTCTATGTCGGTCAGCAACTGGACATTACCAAGTTCTCTACCGATCCAGAAGCGGTGAAAAAAGCCAATGACCGCGTGGCACTACTCACGCCAATCGCAAAAGCCTATTTAACCGATACTGCCTTCCAGGCAACATTAGATGCGCAAATGGTGTTTGGTGGTCATGGCTATATCCGTGAATGGGGCGTGGAACAATGTATCCGTGACCTGCGTATTTCCCAGATCTATGAAGGCACCAACGGCGTACAGTCACAAGATTTAATCGGTCGTAAAACCATTAAATGTGGCGGTGAATATATCTCTGAATATATCTCTGAAATCCGTGACTTTGCCAACAGTCTGGATGCAGACCTAAACTTCATTAAAGACGCCACTTTGGATGCAGCGACTGAAGTCGAATCGGTGACTCAGTTTATTCTGGAAGCAGCAAGAGAAAGTCATGATTTCCCGAACTCGACCGCGGTCGACTATCTGCACGCTGTCGGTCTGCTCAGCTTCTCGTATATGTTCGCACGTATTGCCAATGCTGCGAAAAATAAAGAGGGCGAGTTCTATCAAAACAAACTGGCTTTGGCGAATTATTTTGTGCAACGCATTCTGCCTGAGCTGGCTCTACGCATCACCAAAGTAAAATCAGGTTCTGACCTGATCATGAACTTCTCTGAAGATTACTTCACGACTCAAGCTTAAGCTGAAACAGCCATAATCAAAAACGCCTGCTTGATGCAGGCGTTTTTATTACAATTCGAAACTTAAACTTTCTGAATCATTAAAGAATCCGGTTGATTATTGCTTTTCGGATTCAGATGTTTATTCACAATTTTGATATTCCCCTCTGACTCTAAAGACTCGCAGAGTTCCACCACCTTTTGCATATCTTCAGCCTTAATGCCTACGCCGAGGATTAATTTTTTTCCGGCTTCTAATTGGTCAATTTTTGTTTGAATTTTATCTAACACTTTTTTCTCCTATTTATTCAATGTACCACCCATACAATATAGCAATTTAGTCTAAAAAAAGCGCAAAAGTTCAAATAATTTAATCTTTATTTTTCATCCAATCATTCTGTGCATAATTTTTGCAGGTTATTCTCTAAGTATCGTTTATATCAAATAAAAATCAGGAAGATCTTATGCCGAAACCCCATCCCAAAGTTGAAAAACTTGAAGCCCTCCTCGACCGTTTTGGTAATCTTGCTGTAGAAAGTTTTCATTATATTGCCCTGTTTGTAATTGGCTGTATGGTGATCTGGTCTGCCGGTCATACCGTCGTCGACATTCTAACCGTTAAACAGTTCGCCACCATTGACGATATTCTTTTACTGTTCATCTATCTCGAACTCGGTGCCATGGTTGGGATCTATTTTAAAACCAATCATATGCCGGTACGCTTCCTGATTTATATTGCCATTACCGCACTGACCCGCTTGCTCATTGCGGACATTCAGCACACGCATAAAGCCAGTATGGATCTGGTGATTATTACCGGTTCGATCCTGATTATGGCATTTGCCATTTTAGTGGTGCGCTATGCGTCATGGACCTACCCATCGGTGATTCGTGACAAACACAGCGAGAAACCAGTGCCACAAGGCAAAACGCCTCGTCAGGAAGATGATGAGTTGGCTTGATATAAAAAATCCCCCTTGAATAAAGGGGGATTTTTAACTTAACGATTCGGCACCAGCACATAACGTCCATTTTCATAAATCCAGTAACTGCCACGCGGTGGTGCAGGTAAGCCCAGACGCTGCCAGTCACTGATAACGCTATATCTTGAACTTTCAATTCGAGCCACATTCGGATCGCCATTCACCCAGCTATAGCTATTGGAATTTTGATAAATCGTGGTCGGTGCCTGATACTGGATATTGAGACCACTTTGACTTTGAGCCGGCGGATAACCCCAATGGGTCGGTCGTTGCGGGTAATGTGGTCTAGGTGGCATCGGACGCTGCGGATAAGAGTGCCGTGGTGGATCATAAGAGCGTGATGGTGCAGCGCGGTAATTCGGCTTAGAACGTTCAACCCCTGTATATCCGCCCCAAGCGTTTCCGGCCATCGTCTGTGCAGAAGCCCCCAATAGTAATGCAGCAAATATTGCACTCAATAACACTATTTTCATTTGAGCTTCCTCTCAATCACTCGTTTATATTTTAAACAAAATAAATGCAGAAAATATGAATACGCTTACTGACCCTGCAATTTTTTGTAATGTGCCTGCGTATTTTCAATCTAGCAGGCCCATCGGCAGGCGACTGCTTTATGCTAAAATCACTTTTTTAATGTTTCGAGTTGAATACCGTGTCTGATTTAAATTTCGATCGTTTACATGAATATTTTTCTAAAGTGCCGAGTGTTCAAAAAGAACGGATTGATAGCTATGGTTCAGATGGCAAACAGGCATGGTGGTTTAAATTTCAGATCAATGTAGATCATCCGCTGGCTTGGCAGACGGTACAGGAACTAGGTCATGTCCTGAATTATATTTCTAAAAATGAACGTCTTCCGACTCAGTTCCTGCCAGTATCGCCACCACCGTATATGAATGGTGTCGCCAAAGATTTCTTGTCTTGGGTGATTCAATGTAATCATGCCGATTTCCCGCCAGATGTAGTCTGTGACTGGCTAGAAGCACGTTTACCCAATCCGGTCGACCATGAAGAGCAATGGAAAATTAAAACGGATCTTGCTGAACTTGAAGCATTGTCCGATAAAGAACTGGATGAACTGGTTCCACCGAATCCGGAGCCTTAAAAAATCCCTCCTACCCTCCCTTTAAAAAAGGGAGGTAAAGTCCCTCTTTTCAAAAGAGGGATTTAAGGAGATTATTAGAGATGCTAAAACGTCGACCAGCCGCTCCATTCCATAAAGCGGTACAGCCAATATTTAGACCATGAATTGTCTTCATATTGTCTATAGTCCACACTCATCACACGGCCATTCAGATTTGACCATGCACCCTCAAAATATTGTTGGGCATCTTTAAACACTTCTGCCTGAGGCTGACCCAACACGCGCATATTGGTTTCCAGATTATAGTTTTTCAGATTGCGTGCGGTGAAATTGGCCGAGCCTAAAATCATTTCAGCCTGCTGAGCATTACGCTTCATCAATATTTTGCTATGACATTGCTCACCCTGGGTATTGCACCAGCGTACATCAATGCCTGCCTTGTGCAGTTCCGAAGCCACCTGTCGGTTTGGAATCCCGTTTTTCTCACGGCCAAAGGCATCTTTATTGGGATCGAGTAAAACCCGAACCTTAACCCCGCGTTCATGGGCCGCAATCAGACTTTTAATAATCTTGCGCTCGGACAGATAAAACATGGCCAGATCAATCTGTTCATTTTTTTTCGCCGTCTGAATCAGATTTAAAGTCGCATCATAAATGGCTTTTTCCGTCAGGACCTGCACCTGTGGCTGGGTATTTTCTGCCTGAAAATCGCCCGCGATAATGGCTGGCATATTGGCCTGTGACATGATGCCGACCGATTGTTCTGTTCTCAGAATATCCACGGCTGTGGTTCCCCAGACCAATAAACCGATATTGGAATGCCGCGAACTCCCATCATGCGGATTCATGGAGGTGACCAGCGCTTTCCAGCCCTGATCGGTGTCTACCACCAAGGTTTTACGATGATTGGCTTTAAAGTTAAATAAATCAAAATAACTGCGCAGAGTAATTTTTTCTGGGCCAAATGGATTCGGCAACCAGCCTTTTTCCGGATTATTACCAATGCCCTGACAACATAAATACCAGAACCCCGACCAGCTCGGATTGGACGCCCGCAAAGGGATCAGATTGGTTTCAATTACATCGATACCATGCTGACGTAACTTGCGATACTGCTCGGACTGAATTCCGCCATAGACTGAATTGATCGGATCGGTAATGAACTTGATTTCAACTTGCGGTTGCAGCAGACGTTTACTGATTAAGGCATCGCTCAACTGTTGACTCAATGCCTGATGTTCCTGTGTCGAGGCACCGGTTTGCTGATTAAATAAAAACAGATCCAGCACAATCAGTGATTTGGCCTCTTCAATCATCTTCAGCATTTCATTAAAAATACGATGATCTAAGTGCTGTTTTCCTTGTGCATCCAGATAAGTCCGATCGGCCAGAAACTTGACTTCGGCATGGCGCAGCTTGCCGGTGTAATTCAGACCTTCTGGTAAAGGCTTATAAGTATGATAAACAGCAGATGCCAGATAACTGACCGCCAGTAGACTGATAATCAATGCCGCATAACGGCGATTTGACCAGTTCAGTTTATTGTGAATTCGTTGAAAGATACGCATAAGAAAAAACCTAACCCAATATGCTCAGGCTAGGTTTTATCAGATGATTTTTCAAGTCAATTTCAGTGACATCTCTTTGATTTGGTCAGTTATTTCATCACTACTTTAGAAATCATACTGCACACCGACGCTAAAGTTACGACCGACTTGCGGAATATTCGACAGGAATGAAGTATGGGAATAGACCTGATCATCGAGCAGGTTATTGGCCTTGAAATACACCCGATAAGCATTTTTATCTGCAAGGGTATTGGTATAGCTTAAGCCCACATTGACCATGTTGTAGCCTTGGGTTTCCTCTTCATAGCTGGCAATCTTGTCCTGATTGAAGACATGATAATATTCAGCCAGACCTGACCAGCCATCGGCAAAATCTGCTTCCACTTTGCTGCCTAAGCGACCGGCAGGAATACGTGGTGCATTCTCAGCTTCAATTTTGCCACGCACGTAATCGCCAAAGACACTCAGCTTGTACATATCATTGATCTGATAACCGGCTTGAGCCTCAGTGCCATAGAATCTGGCCTGGTCTTGGGTATATTGCACGCCGCGCAAATTACCTTTCTGCGCTACCGTTTCGCCATAAATATAATCATCAAACCAGTTGTGATAGACATGCACATGGTAATCCAGTTTATCCCCTGCATAGTGCAGACCTAATTCAAGATTATTTGACCTTTCTTTATCAAGATCAGGATTCCCCAATTCATAGGTATTGGTCGCAAAATGCAGACCATCAGCATACAGCTCTTGCGCTAGAGGCAAACGCTGTTGATGTGATCCCACTACAGACAGTTTGTAATTCGGTGCAAACTCCCAATTCGCAGCCGCAGATGCAGAAACACCCGTACCTGAATAATCTTTCTGCTCCGAATCTACTTTTACTTTTTGATGATCGACACGTGCTCCAAGTTCAACATGAACATCGCCGAACTGCTTATGTTCTAAAGCAAAAAGGCTGTATTTTTGGGTTTTGGTATCTGCCATTAACACATCATGATTATGATCCGCATGCTCACTATGATCGTGCTCATGTCCTTCATGATCGTGTTCTGCATGACTATGCGATTCTGGAGCCGATAAATTAATTTTCTGCTGTGAAAGCTGGGTGCCAATGACACCTTCCCAACCTGCAACAGGAACATGCACCAGCTCTAAACGTCCATCATAACCCTTACTTTTAAAGTTGCTGATGACTGCATTTTCTTCCAGTTCATCATGTTCATAATCGGTAAAGCTGGCATGCGCACGCAACTTGTCAAAACCGGCAAAAGGTTGTTCTAGCTCGGTACGAACATCATAACGCTCAGAGTTTAAATCTACCCACGGCCCCGCTGTTTCTTCATGATCATGCTCATCTTCGCCCGGTTTTGGACAGTGAAAATGATCGCCATGAATTTCACAGCCATGATATTCATGGCTGTGTCCTGGCAGACCATATTGGTCTTGGCGGTTACTATAAGATAAGCCGACAAAACCACGGTCATGGATCCATGATCCACCAATATTCACCGTTTGCCCTTCGGCAAAGGTATTGTCTACACGGCGTTTTTTTACACTATGTTCATGCTCATGTATATGAATCTCACCATTATCTTCAACATGCTCTTCTTTGTGGGTATGCGTATCAAAATAACCAGGGGCAATATAATCATTGGCCTTACGTTTTGAGCCTTCTACACGCAAAGCAAAATTTTCACCAATTCCAGCCGTAATTCCTGCACTGGCCAGTTTCTCATCACTACCGGTGTTATAGCGCAGACCGACTGTACCTTCCAGACCATCTTCAGGCATTTGCGTTGGAATTTTCTGATCGGTGACATTGACCAGACCACCCACTGTTCCTGCTGCATAGAGCAACGTCGATGGCCCACGAATCACTTCGACCTGTTTCGCCAAAATCGGATCGACGGTGACGGCGTGATCTGGAGATAACGTGGAAACATCGGCTGTCTCTGAAGCATGCTGCAAGACTTTGACACGTGGCCCATCTTGCCCACGAATCACCGGACGGCTGGCCCCCGTACCAAACTGGTTAGAATATACGCCCAGTTCATCTGCCAATGCATCTCCAATGGTGGTTGCACGTTCAGACAAGGCTTTCTGATCTACAACATGATCCGCTACCGCAAAGTCCGCTGCAGTTTGCACCAGTGGATGAGCTTGCACCTGAATGGTGTCCATGGTCTGCACGGGAATGAAAGATGAGGTCTGTTCTGCAAAAACTGTAGGGGCAGCTACAGCAAAAATTGAAAGTGTTATTAGATTCTTAGGGAAGGACATGACTGAAGCTCAAATTCACCATTTTGGATGAATGTTATAATATAACATTTCATTATTTTTGCAATCCTTTACGATAATCCTTCGCATATTTTATTAAAATGTGTTTTCTGGTTATTTTCATCTTTAAAAAAACTTTTATGCCCTTTACCCTGTCTCATGCTGTACTTGCGCCACCTCTTTCACGTTTAAGCGGAAACCGGCTTCCGATTGCTGCATTGGCAATTGGCTGTATGGTGCCCGATTTACATCGTCTGTTTAGTTCCAGCAATTCGAATGTTACGCATTTATGGTCCTCGCTGATTCATCCGGACCTGTGGATCGGATTGGGCTTTTGTGCAATCTGGTATGCTCTATATCGGCCAGCCATTTACCGCTTTGTCGGAATTCAGCATGATCTAAATATTCACACTCTCATTTCAGCATTCAAGTTTTTTCTGGCAGTTTGTCTGGCGGTGATCATCGGTACTGCCACGCATTTAATCTGGGATGGTTTGACTCATGTAGACTTTCGTACTTTTGCTTTTCATGATTTTCTAGCACGACCATTTCAGCTTTTTGGACACAGTTATCCGCTGCATCGAATTTTACAAATCGGCACTTCCTTTCTGGCCTTACCGTTTATGCTGTGGATGAGCGTGCATTACTATAAAAAACATCAGCAATATCTGGCAGTGAACCTGAAAATCAAAGCTTATGCCTGCGGATTATTGCTGTTTTCGATATTCACTGGCCTATTTTCAGTCTGGGATTATGCACGTTATATCTCTACAGAAGTCTGGCAATCCGATCTGTACTATTTTACCGGCCGTTCCATCAATCAATTCAGCCAGGGTTTTCTGATCACCTTTAGTCTGGGCTGTTTGCTGTTTTTATTTTTGGATCGCGACCGCCGGATGGGCTAAGCAAAGTGCTGGCTTTTATCTCATTCACTTTAAAATGATATTGTTTTTGACCCAAGTTCTTGTGACAACATGCCCAAAGAGGCATAATCCTACCTTTACTCAAAGCGGTACGCTGTTTACGTATTCGCTGACCTTAACCCATATAGTTGGATTTCTAACGCTATGATGCGAACTCATTACTGCGGTTCTTTAACCGAAGCTCAAATTGACCAAACCGTAACATTATGCGGTTGGGTACACCGTCGCCGTGACCACGGTGGTGTAATCTTCCTTGACATGCGTGACCGTGATGGTCTTGTTCAAGTGGTTATTGACCCGGATACCCCTGAAGCATTCGCAACTGCGGACAAAGTACGTTCAGAATTCGTATTAAAAATTACAGGCCGTGTACGTCGCCGTTATGAAGGCACAGAAAATGCCAATATGGTGAGCGGTCAGATCGAAGTCTTGGGTAAAGAAATTGAAGTTCTTGCTCAGTCAGACACTCCGCCATTCCCTTTGAATGACGAAAACACCAATATTTCTGAAGAAATTCGTTTGAAATACCGTTTCTTGGACATCCGTCGTCCAGAGATGTTAGATCGCCTACGTTTCCGTTCTAAATTGACCAACCTGATTCGTAACTACTTCGAAGACAATGGTTTCCTGGATGTTGAAACGCCGATCTTGACCCGTGCAACCCCAGAAGGCGCGCGTGACTATTTGGTACCAAGCCGTGTATCAAACGGTAGCTTCTACGCACTGCCACAATCTCCACAGCTATTCAAACAGTTGTTGATGGTGGGCGGTATTGATCGTTACTACCAAATCGCAAAATGTTTCCGTGATGAAGACTTGCGTGCCGACCGTCAGCCAGAATTCACCCAGATCGACGTTGAAACATCGTTCATGAGTGACGATGACATTATGGATTTGATGGAAACCTTGACAGTTAAAATGTTCAAAGAACTTTTAAATGTTGAATTCGACAAATTCCCACGTATGACTTATGCCGATGCAATGCGTGACTATGCATCTGATAAACCGGATATGCGTATTCCTTTGAAACTGGTTGACGTTGCAGATATGATGCAAGACGTTGAATTCAAAGTATTCGCAGGTCCTGCTAAAGACCCTAAAGGCCGTATCGTTGCGCTTCGCGTACCGGGCGCAGGTTCATTGCCACGTAGCCAGATTGATGAATACACCAAATTTGTCGGTATCTACGGTGCAAAAGGTTTGGCTTATATCAAAGTCAACGAACTTGAAAAAGGTATCGAAGGTCTTCAGTCTCCAATCGTGAAATTCATCGAGCCAATCGTGCTGGATCTGTTGCAACGTGTGGGTGCTGAAAATGGCGACATCGTATTCTTTGGTGCGGACAAAGCCAAAATCGTCAATGATGCAATGGGTGCTTTACGTATTAAAGTCGGCCATGACATGAAATTGGCAACATGTGAGTGGGCACCGCTTTGGGTCGTTGACTTCCCGATGTTCGAAGAAACTGATGATGGCAAATGGACCTCTGTGCATCACCCATTCACGCTGCCGAAATCAAGCGTTGAAGACGTGAAAAACAACCCGGGCGCTGCACTTTCAGTTGCTTATGACATGGTATTGAACGGTACTGAAGTGGGTGGTGGTTCACTGCGTATTCATAACCTTGAAATGCAAAAAGCAATTTTTGAAGCTTTAGGTATTGATGAAGAAGAAGCAGAAGAAAAATTCAGCTTCCTGTTGAACGCTTTACGTTATGGCGCGCCTCCGCATGGTGGTTTGGCATTCGGTCTTGACCGTCTGGTAATGTTGATGACTGGTGCATCTTCAATCCGTGACGTGATCGCATTCCCGAAAACCAAAACTGCGGAATGTCCATTGACGCAAGCACCGGCACCAGTTGAATCAAACCAACTGCGTGACCTTGGTATTCGCTTACGTGAAAAACCAAAAGCTGAATCTCAAGAATAATTCTTGACGATTTAAGTGAAAAGCCCTGCCTTGCGCGGGGCTTTTTTTGTGTGATTGAGTCGACTCTGGAACAGTGGCATAATAGCGATAGTTTTTAATCTAAGGTAATTCGCAATGGCTATGCGTCCTGCAGTTCGTAATCGCAGCATTATGCTTATTGTATTTTCAGTGGTTCAATGGCTGTTCATGCGTTATATCCTTGCCAACAACCTGTTCAACCTCGATACCAATGAACGTATTGTGTATTTTTGCCTGAGCAGTATTTTAGGTGCCTTACTGATTTTCGTCGGTTTGATTTATATGGTGCTGAAGGGCAATCCAGATAAAGACCTATAATCTGACGCTCTGGATAGCATGTACACCTTACTCAAAAATTTCTCCAAATTTCCATTAAGATTGATTCAAAATCTTGCGCAACTGGCTGGATCTCTTTTGTATCTCAGCCATTCTTCTGCACGCCGAGTGACTGAGATTAATCTGGCCTCTGCCTATCCTGAACTTTCGGAATCTGAACGTGCTGATTTAAGCAAACGCAGCCTGAAAAGTCAGTGTATGACCTATGCAGAATCGGTCAAGATTTGGGGTTCATCACCAGATTATGCGCTGTCTTTAATTCGAGATGTGCATGGTGCAGATTTATTTATTCAGGCTTTAAAAAACCCGCATGGCTGCTTGGCGGTAGTGCCTCATTTTGGCACGTGGGAGCTGTTGAATGTCTGGGTCAATCAACATACCTCTCCTGTGATTATGTATAAGCCCAGCAAAAATGAAGATGTCGATCGCTTTATGCTGGAAGCTCGGCAACGTCTGAATGCGACACTGGTTCCGACCGATGATTCTGGTGTGCGTGCTTTATTTAAGCATCTCAAACAGGGTGGTTTTTCTGCGATTTTACCGGATCATGTCCCGAAAGAATCTGGTGGAATCTATTCTTATTTTTATGGTCAAAATGCGCTATCTTCTACGCTTCTTTCCAAACTTGCGGCTAAAACACAATGCTCTGTGGTTGGACTCAGTTGTTTAAGACGTGAAGATTTATCGGGTTATGATATTTACGTGACTGAATTATCAAATGATATTTTATCGAAGGATTTACAGCTTTCCGTGGATACTTTAAATAAAGAAATGGAGCGCATGATTAATGTCGCTCCAGAACAGTATTTGTGGGGGTATAAAAGGTTTAGGAAGTTGGAGAATATGAAAAACATATATTCTCATTAATTTTTCACTTTCAATCCTAACTTACGCTTTATTTTATAATACCTTTGCTCAGATATTAAATTCTTTATTATATCTTTTGGAAAGAAAATATGTTTTAAAAGCATTTTATAAAAAATCCAAACCTTTGGCGCACATTTGATCTGTTTCAACAACACACTAAAAGTATGACTTTTTTTATATAAATCAGATAAAGAGAGACCATCCTCATAGTATTGTATGATTTTCACTGTTTTAGGTATAATATTTATCTTAAAAGGTAGTTGATAATAAAAAATATGTTCATAACCATTTTTAAAATAATCACTTGGAAATCTTATGGTCTTAATCTCGCTAAGTCTAAATACAAAATGCTTATCACCTTTATAATTTTTAGTGAAATCTATATAGCTAATGATTTCTTTTCTATCAAAATCTTCATTTTTAAAAATGTCTTGTGAATTTGATTCACAATTAAAACAATACCATGAGCCACGAGTTAATTTTATTTCATTAGCCATTAACAATAATGCATCATTAACTAAATAATCATCATCACTCAAGGTGAAAAAAAAAGAGTTTTCTAATTTTTCATTTTCTTCAAAAATTTTATCCAGAATCAAATTCCTAAGCTTATTTACCCCAAGATTCAAACTTTTAATGTATTGTACTCTTTCCAAACCTAAAATCTTTGACTCTAATTCACCATAATCAAGACTAGATCCATCATTAAATAATATTAATTTATAGTTTTCATAACTTTGATTTAGGATAGAATTAAATGCTCTTACCACCAATTCTGGTCGATTAAATGTAGGCAAAATTATATAAAAAAAAGGCTTATCTAGACTCACTCTTTTATTCTCTATATAGCAATATTATTTAAAAAAATTAATATAACATAAGCTATGCAGTATTTTCAAAATATTAGCGTAGTACTATAGACTAAAATAAAATTGTATTATGTAATTAAATATTTATTATTTGTTAAAATTTTTGGAATATATATCTTGAAAAATCATAACATCACCCTTTGCCTCACTATAGGCAAACGACCAGAACTCCTTCGTCAAACCTTAAATAGTTTGCTTTCAAAAGCTCAATTTAAGCACATTATAGCGATTAATGATTTTCGTGATGAAGAAACCAATCAAGTTTTTAGGGAGCTTTGCCCTGAAGGTTTACTAATTAATCTTCCTACACAAGTTGGGCATCATAAAGCTGTCGATGAAATGTATTCAAAAGTACAAACTGAATACATTTTCCACTGTGAAGATGATTGGCTATTCGATCAGCCCATTGAATTCGAAAAATATATCAAGACTCTTAAGAAAAATCCTAAAGCAACACAATTATGTTTCCGCAAATGGACAGATTTTCCTTTTTCAGAAGAACAAAAATCACAAATTCAATTTATTGAATCTTCTCCACTCAATTTAGCAAGATTTGATAGTATGCATGATCAATGGCATGGTTTTACGTTCAACCCGCATCTTTCATCTGTTGAATTGTGGGAAAGTATGCCTAAAGGCTTTAGCGAATTTAAGAAAGAACGTCACGTTTCACGTTGGCTTCGTGCACAACAACGTTACGTCCTATTTCTTGAAAATGGAATTTGCCACCATATTGGTGAAGATGACAGCGTCGCAAACGCATCGAAAAAATCTTGGTTTGCAAAATGGAAAGGTAAGATTTTCGGTTAATTAAAATTTTGAAGGATTCACCAAAATTTCTCTTTTTACACCTGTTCCTAAATATTTCAATTGACGAAGACCTAAATTAATTTGGGTCTTTATTCTTCTCATTTTAAACTTCGATTTTTCACTCGCAGTTAAATCAAAATTTAATTTATTCTTTACCTGTGCAATTACAGATTCATGTATATATTTACATGGAACAGAATATTCAGGGCACTTATCACTTTGTAATAATGCAGCAGGCTCAATTTGATATGCTTTTAACTCATAACAACTATGAATAAATTCATCAGATAAACCAATCGCTCTTTTATTTATAAAGTCTAATAAAATTTTAGCGCCAGTTGGATATAGCGCATATCCGCCCGTGCCACTTCGATCAATGTAAATTTCGAAAAGATTGTAATCATTTTCTGCTATAGAACATGCCGATTGCTTGGCAACAGTTTTCTTTCTGCCATGTACCTCAAAATTTACATAGTCAATATCAGTGAATTTTTTTAAATCATTTAATATTTTTTTAAAGTCTTTAACTAAAATCGCATCATCTTCTAAAACAACACAGGGTTCATTGTGTTCAACAATATAATCCCATGCTTTTTTATGACTTAAGAAACATGCTAACTCAGATTGCTTCATTGGACGCTGACCACCAAATGCCATACGTTTGTAGTCATCTTCTGAAAAATCATGAATTGATATAGCTGATAAACGCTCAAACTCCAATTCAAGGTCTTTAAATTGAGCTTGTTGTTGCGCCAAACGATCTTGAGACTGATCTAAATTAATTAATAAAACTTTCATTATTTACTCAATCTTTAAGCCGAGCAGATTTTATTTTTTAGAGCTTTCAACTTATTGCCCCACATTCTTTTTTGACGTGGCCAACGTTTACCCACACGCTGACGTGCGACTGTTGGGTTGACTTTTACAGCATCAATATCGCTTTCAGCACCATTTGGTTGAACCAATGGCGGATAAATAGAGAATCCCCGACTTGAATGTGTTAACCAACTTTGAAGAACGACATCAATGGGTGCATCAATCTGAGTTAGATCATTTTGAAAAGCTTCTGCACCCTCACGCGACCAAACTAGACCTAAGGTGAGTACAGGGAAATAATATGCTTTTAAAAGATGATGATGATCAATCTGATGTAAATTTTTACTCAATTTACGTTTAGTGCTACCAATATTGATTAAGTGCCAACCTTTCTGATTTTCTTCCAACCACTTTACAGCCTTTTTGACTGTAATAACCAAGTCAGAAATCACTTCTAGATCATCTTCAACAACAATAACAAAATCATAGTCAGAAGCTAAAAACTCACTAACACAACGTTTATGGCTTAGATAACAACCAATTTCTGCACCTAATAAGTCACGCCCCATAAGTGCATTGGCTTGTTGGCTATTATAAGACTCATAAGTTTGAACATCTAACTTACGACCATCAAATGCTGAAATTCTTTCAAATTCAATATTATGTTTTTTTAACTCAGCAGAAGCTTGGGCTAAACGATCGGTACTTGAATCTAAATTAATTAAATAGAAGCCTAATTTCATATTTTAAATTCCAGCTTACTGCCACGCATCCTTAATCCACTGCGATGGCAACACATAACGGTACCATTTCCCACCACCACCATTCACTGCATCAGGTGGATTAATTTCACCATGGAATACAATAATTTTGGCACCTTCAGGTTTTACCGGCGGCTTAAAATAAGCCATCGGAATTTTTTGCAGGCAATGATATTTATAACTCTTACACCAGCTTTCCGGCCAATAAGTCTGCTTGCCCTCTTTATCTACATACCAAGACAAATAAGCCTGCTCATTACGGAATTTTTGACGGATTTCATCAAAATTTTCACGGAAATACGGTAAAAGCCCCGGAAATGCACCCAGTTTAAAACGATACACCGAACTGTTGCCGGTAATCCGCCAAGGACGTTTCCAGTCATGGATAATCAGAAAATCACCCGGATAGCTAAAGAACTCATCGATGTTATCGACAATCACCACATCAAGATCGAGAAATAGCGCATTGCCTTCTAAACCATATAAATCCGGTTCAAAAGTAGACAGCTTATTCCAGCCACGTTCAGGCGCACCTTCAGGCAATGCCAAAGGTGGAATTGGGAAACATTGTACTTCAGGATTAATTCCTTCAGTACGATCCGTCAGACAGACCATTTTGAAATCGACTGTCGTATGTCGTTTAACCATGTTGTATAAACGATTGACATATTCAGAACCGTATTTGGTTCCCCATTTCATACAAATAACGATGTTACTCATTGCGTATGCCTAAGCTCATCTTAAAATCTTCTGGATACCGAATATGATGACATAAGTTCGGCAGAATAAGTATATCCCTTAAAAAAAACCTCTCAAATGAGAGGTTTTTTCAATCAGTAAATTATTACTTATTTCACGTAAGTTAGCCAATGTGCATATTTAGGATCTTTACCCTGAACTGCATCAAAATAAGCTTTTTGGATTTGCGTCGTGATTGGACCACGGACACCTTCACCAATTTGACGGTCATCATATTCACGGATTGGTGTCACTTCCGCAGCAGTACCGGTAAAGAACGCTTCATCGGCAATATAGAATTCATCACGGGTAATACGGCGTTCAACCACATCATAACCCAGGTCTTTGGCAATGGTAATAATGGTTTGACGGGTAATACCATCCAGCGCACCACCGGCAATATCAGGGGTATGAATTACACCGTCAGTCACCAAGAATACGTTTTCGCCTGAACCCTGGCATACATAGCCTTGTGGATCGAGCAACATGGCTTCATCATAACCCGAATGCGCGACTTCCTGATGCGCCAGAATCGACAGCGTGTAGTTACCAGATGCTTTGGCTTTACACATGGTCACGTTTGGATGATGGTGGGTAAATGATGAAGTTTTCACGCGAATACCCTTCGCCATGGCTTCTTCACCCAAGTAAGCACCCCAGCTCCATGCCGCAACCACAGCATGAATCGTGTTATCAGTTGCAGCAATACCCAGTTTTTCAGAACCAATAAAAAGGATTGGACGTAAATAGCAAGATGCCAGTTTATTTTCACGCACCACATCAATTTGCGCTTGTTCTAATGTTGCATGATCAAATGGAACTTTCATTTGATAAATTTTTGCAGAATTCAACAAACGCTTGGTATGTTCTTTTAGACGGAAAATAGCCGTTCCATTCGGAGTTTCATAAGCTCGGACGCCTTCAAACACACCCATGCTGTAATGCAAAGTATGGGTTAATACGTGGGTTTTCGCCTCACGCCAGTCAACCAGTTGTCCATCTTGCCAAATAAAACCATCACGATCAGCCAAATTCATGCCACAAACTCCAATTTTTCACAATTATTCACTATCCAGCGCAAAGCTTGCACTTGGATCAATTAGTCTTTGCCATAACTTGCAAACGGTCATTCGGGTATCGTGCCAGTCGCTTGCAGACACTTGCATGGATTGATTTGCAAGGGCTAAGCGGTGGCTCTCGGCGCGTTCACTGAGATAAGCTTGAATCAGAGCAGTCGCATCGTCGCTGGATAAGCAACCTGATTTTGCGGTATCCTCAAGAATTCTTACATTGTCGGAGAAATGGGCGAGATCTTTATTCGTCCCACTCCAGGCCAACACCGCATACTGTGCCATAAATTCGATGTCTACGATACCACCTGTATCTTGTTTTAAATGAAAAATTCCATCTTTTTTCTGCGCTTTGGAGGAGCCCAGATGATCCTTCATTTTCTGACGCATTTTTAGTACTTCTGCCCGCACATAATTTTCATCACGAGGCTGAATCAAAATATTACGGCGTAAGATTTCAAATTTTTGTCTTAGGCTTAGCTCACCCGCAATTGGACGCGCGCGCACCAAGGCTTGATGCTCCCATAACCAGGCACTCTTAAGCTGATATTGTTCAAAGGCTTTCAGACTGGTGACCAGGAGTCCTGCTTCACCAGAGGGACGTAAACGGGTATCGACCTCATAGACCCGCCCATCCAGGGTTTGCGTGGTCATCAATGACATGAATTTTTGTGCCACGCGCATGGCAAACTCAAAACCACTAATCGGCTTGAGTCCATCCGTATCGGCCTGTTCTCCCATAAAATGAATAAACACTAAATCCAAGTCCGAGCCATAACCCAGTTCAATGCCACCGACCTTGCCATAACCAATGACCGCAAAGGCAGTATGCTCGATTGAACAGCGCTTGCCTTCGGCATCGAGGGGAAAACCATGCCTTTTGGCCACCATCTGATAGGCCAAATGCAGAGCTGCATTGACAGATACTTCGGCAATATCGGTTAAGGCATCAGAAACTTTCATCAAAGGACTTTCAGCCAGAACATCACTGGCTGCGACGGCCAAGACATTGGATTTTTTAAACAGGCGCAATACCCGCATCTGATCTTCAACCTGATCAATCTCAATACGGAGTAATTGCTGGCGTAAAGAATCTTCCAGATCCTGTCGTTTCGGTAACTCAAAATCCATCGACAGAAACTCATCCAGCAATACCGGATATTGTGAGAGTTCTTCACAAATCCAGGGACTCACCGTGGCCATTTTGACCAGTCGTTGCAGTGCGCCTTTACTTTCAATCAGCATGACCAGATAGACAGTACGGCGCATCACCGACTCAACCAAGGGCATGAGACGCAACAACGCCATTTGCGGCTTGGCAGACTCCAGAATCGCTTCAATCAGATAAGGCCAAAAGGTTTTTAAACGTTGAATCGCCTTGGCCGGCAACTTTTTCAATGCATGACCATGCCAGAATTCATGAACCAGATTCTTGGCGGCATCATCCAGAACATCGTTGAGCTTCTTTTCCAGCTGGACAAAACTTTCGACCTGGGCTTCCGGTTCATTTTCCTTAATCAGATGCTCAAACTGATAAATGACTTTGGCTCGCTTCTGGTTCAGGACAGTCATAAAATCTGACCAGTCTGCAAAACCTAAGGTCTCTACCATTCGCTGACGTAAATCAGGCTCAGTCGGTAAAGATTGGGTTTGTTGATCGTTTAAGGCCTGAATCGCATGTTCCACCCGGCGCAGGAACAGATAGGCATCTTCCAGATCTTGGACTGCCTGTTCATCCAAGAGTTCGGCATCATCGAGATGGTTCAGATTGACCAGACATTGGCGATCCTGCAATTCAAGTTTGGCTCCACCATAAATCAGCTGAAAGACCTGCACGATAAATTCGACTTCGCGAATACCGCCAGCACCGAGCTTGATATCATCCTCAATATTACGCCGCTGGACTTCACGCTCGATCATGGTTTTCATTTCGCGCATGGCTTCAAAAGCACTGTAATCCACGTATTTACGAAAGACAAAAGGACGGGTCATATCAAGCAGGGCATCACCTTCCGGACTTGGATTGACAACACGCGCCTTGATCCAGGCATAGCGCTCCCATTCACGGCCATGCTGACTTAAGTATTTTTCTAAGGCCACATGACTAATGGCCAGGGCTGAACCATCACCCCAAGGACGCAGGCGCATATCGACCCGGAACACAAAACCATCCGCCGTGATCTGATCCAGCAGGTGAATCAGTTTTTGTCCCCACAGGATGCAAAACTGCTGCACATCGATACATTTGCGCCCATCGGTTTCACCCTGTTCATCGAAGGCAAAAATCAGGTCAATATCACTGGAAAGATTAAGTTCTTGCGCGCCGAGTTTGCCCATAGCGATGACAATAAGATCCTGAACTTTACCGTTATAAGCAATCGGCTGGCCATACTTGGCAGCAATCGGCATACGGGCAAAATCTTTGGCTGCACAAATACAGGCATCGGCAAAATCGGAGAGTTCTCGGGTGAGGGTGATGACATCGGTCAGTTGATTGGCATCCTGCCAGATCCAGCGAAACATCAGGCGGGCCCGCAGAATACGCATGGCGCGCATCCAGGCGGCTTCATCTATAATATTCAGGATACAGTGCTGCACCAGCTGATCAATATATTCCCGACTGAGTGCAGCCTGAAACTGGTCAATTGCATAATCCTGTTCCAGGAGGCTCTGGTGATTGGCCAATACCTGTTCAGCATATTGGCTTGCTCTTAAGGTTTTTTGCAATTGTGCCGCATTCATCACTCAACTCTTCCCCCGAAACGTTCTGCCTAGTTATAGCAGGAGTTTTGTCTCAGGGGGAGGGTTTTAGTTTGAAATTTATCAAATGAAGCGTAAAACTCTGTCCTTCAGAGCAGAGATATAAGCGACACGACATAAAATGTCGTTTTAAGAATTGCCCAACATAGGGTATAGAGAAAAAATTGTTAATATAACCACATGAAA
>NZ_VPEB01000017.1:0-66931 GCF_013417415.1 Acinetobacter sp. YH12254
TGTGCTGGCGACAATAGCAAGAGTGAACCACCTGATCCCTTCCCGAACTCAGAAGTGAAACCTCTTTGCGCTGATGGTAGTGTGGGGTTACCCATGTGAGAGTAAGTCATCGCCAGCTCATTATTCCTAAACCACCCCCTTCTAACGAAGGGGGTGGTTTTTTATGTGCGGGGTTTTTAAGAACTTTTAATAAGCAATATTGAAACTACTAGAGCTTCTCAAACTTATTGAAGTGCTTAAATATATTTATATTTCAAAGCTGATCAAAACTTTCTTAGGAGGGTTGTTCTTATAGCAGTGATAGGAGATCTTGAATCTTGGGCTTGCTTTAAAATAATTGATAGGCCGATCTTATAAATCTTGGCAAATAAAAAAACCAGCAAAATGCTGGTTTTTTTATTGCAGTTCATTTTAACCAAATACGCGCATTACGGCTGCGATTAATACCCAAAGAATTGCAATGGCGATGATGGGTTCAACAATCTTTGCCCATTTTGGGGTTTCTACAAGAACGACGTCTTCAACATCTTGATGCTGATGATTCTGGCTTACCATTTGATTAAACTCCTTCATTGATGCCTCCAATGATAGCTCTTCTTGTACAATTGGTTTAGAGCCTTTGAGTTCTGTTAGGTTGTTTGTTGTCCAAACCCAATCATCTGCTTGACCGGATAAATGTTCAATCTGGCCGGTGAGTAGTTCTTGAATGCTGTTGATATTGTGATTGCCGGTATCATGTAACTGTTTTAATTCGGTGAGCTGTAAATGGAAAATTTCCGAGGTGCTTTGTTCTAGTTGGTTTCGATCCAGAGTGGACTGGTTTTCCGAATGGGTGGCCAGGTGGCGCACGACTTCCAGTATATATAATTCATCAGGATGATTAATTTCGTTATAAATTTTTTGTGGATTGTTGCGCCACTCGGTAATCAGTTTGCCTAAAGTTAAGGCATTAATTTCAGTTATATATTTTCGTCTTTCTTCTTTCGTATGGTCTTTTAGAAGCTCAGGCTTTTGAGTTTCTATCTGTTCAACAAAATATTGTACTAAATCAAAAGCCATTCACTTGCTCCATTATTTTTTAATCTAATAACCTTAAAGTTGGTTTTTTCTTTGGCTGTTCAGGTTTTTCTTCAGTGCTTGATTTTAAAGCATCTTCATCGGTTTGTGTATGTTCATATTCACTTGGATCAAAGAATAAACCTTGGCCGTTTTCACGTGCGTAAATACCGAGTACGGCTGCCATAGGGACATAGATATCACGAGAGACACCACCAAAGCGAGCAGAGAAGCTAATTGCATCATTGCTCATATGTAGCGCATGTACCGCATGAGGCACAATATTCAGCACAATCTGCCCATCTTTAATAAACTGCTCAGGAACCATGGTATTTGGACGTGTCGCATCGACCAGCAAGTAGGGCGTCATATTGTTATCGCAAACCCACTCATAGATTGCGCGTGCCATATAGGGACGAGTAGGGCTAAGGTTGAATTCTTGTTCGGACATGATGTTTCTCTACAGGTTCTTGATTTGTGCTGAATAACGGTTTTTTTCCTGCAATGTCATAGATTTTGCAAAGGCAGGACGACTGAAAATTCGCTGGCAATATAAATAAAATGGACGGCATTGCTGCTGCGGTAATTCTATGCCCATCTGTTTCAGGCGGATAAAAATTGGCGCCAACATGCAATCCAGAATACTGAATTGTTCAGACATAAAATAGGGAAAATGCTGGAATAGTGGCATCAATGAGGTCAGGATATCTTGTAACTGCTTCTGTGCCTGGTTTTTGGCTTTTTTATCTAGGGTGTCTGGATGACGTAACATGATATCGGCCAGTTGTAGCCAGTCATTTTCAAAGCGCCAGATGTATTGACGTTGCTCCGCGCGCGGCATCGGCGCATCGGCATACAGTTTATTCTGACGATAGCGATCATCTACATATTCAGAAATAATTGAAGTATTGAATAATTTGAGTTCATTTTCGATCAGCATCGGCAACTGATTATAAGGATTGAGACTGGCCAGATCCTCGTCATCTGTATCTACCAGAATCAGGTTGTATTTAATTTGCTTCTCGGCAAGCACATAGCGAATCCAATGGGAACGGAAGTCATCGGCATGACTATATAAGGTAATTCCTTGAAGAGGCGCGCTTTCGACTGACATAAATCCTGATGAAGTTCTAATGAATAGACTAGGATACTAAAATTCAACCTAAAAAGCACCAAGCATCAAAGATCAATCGGCTTGAGCCAAGGTAGATTATAAGAAAAATATCTGGAGAAAAACAGCATGCTTATTAAACTGCTCATCATCCTGCTATTTATTGTTATTGGTGTGGCAAATTATTATCTGAGTAAATCATTCTGGTGTCATGACGGGGGCTGGGGAAAAGATATACATGAACAATAACCGCAAAAATATCCTTCAATATTGAAAATGAATACTTATAAAAAAAGCCTTGGAATAATCCAAGGCTTTTTGTCCGGTTCGGTAAACGAATTAACGTTTAGAGAACTGAGGACGTTTACGAGCTTTACGTAAACCAAGTTTCTTACGTTCAACTTCACGAGCATCACGAGTAACGAAACCAGCTTGACGAAGAGCAGGTTTTAAAGTCTCGTCAGAAGCGATCAATGCACGAGTAATACCGTGACGGATTGCGCCTGCTTGACCACCGATACCACCACCAGCAACAGTGATGTAAAGGTCATATTTCTCAGTTGCTTCAAGCAGCTCAAGAGGTTGGTTAACCACCATACGAGCAGTTTCACGACCGAAATACTGTTCAAGAGTACGGTTGTTAATTACGAGTTTACCAGTACCAGCTGATAGGAAAACACGTGCAGTTGCGGTCTTACGGCGACCTGTACCATAATTAGTAGCCATGTGCTGTTATCCCTTAGATGTCCAAAACTTGTGGCTGTTGAGCAGCGTGTGGATGCTCAGTACCTGCATACACTTTCATTTTCTTGATCATTGCATAACCAAGAGGACCTTTAGGTAACATACCTTTAACAGCTTTTTCTAGAACTGCTTCTGGTTTGTGAGCGATTAACTTTTCAAAGTTAGTCTCACGGATACCACCAGGGAAACCAGTGTGGCGATAGTATTTCTTATCTTGTGACTTTTTACCAGTCACAGTGATTTCTTCAGCATTGATTACAACGATATAATCGCCAGTGTCAACGTGAGGAGTATAAGAAGTCTTGTGCTTACCGCGTAAACGACGAGCGATTTCAGTCGCAAGGCGACCTAAAGTTTTGCCAGAAGCATCAACAACGTACCAGTCGTGTTGAACCTCAGCTGGCTTAGCGCTGAGAGTTTTCATTAAACCACTACCTATTATAGTTGGTTTGGACTATGGAATCTGTCCAAACTAAAGGAGACGCGATTCTAAACGAATACGTGAAGAATCACAAATGAAAATTGAAATTTCAAGCGCTGTATTTTATCTAATCTCCTGAAATAAGGAAAGGCATAAACCTGAATATCTCGCAAAAACGATGACTATATTTGTAACCATCCTTTCAATCGTATCAAAATATTGATTTATAAGGACGCTTTGCAATGATCGCTGCAGCCTGGATATGATCGGGTTATAATATTTCTCAGCTTTGCCAAATTGAGAAGATGATGCTGCCTTTATATGTCACCAGCGGAGAACCTGCCGGAATTGGTCCTGATATTTGCCTGAGTCTGGCAGAACGTGTGGATGAACGTCCGATTATAGTATTGGCCGATCTGAATATGCTGAAAGCCCGTGCAGATCAATTGAAATTGTCTGTGGCGTTGATTGAATATACCGGACAGGACGCATCTTCAAAAAAAGGTCAGCTGTATGTTGAACATGTGCCACTCAATCGGCCTGTGGTATTAGGTGAATTGAACCCGAACAATGCCGCTTATGTATTAGAACAACTGCGACGATCTGCGGACTATGCCATGTCAGCTAAAAGTGTCGGCGTGGCAACTGCACCGGTGCAAAAGTCTGTGATGAATGAAGCTGGCATCCATTTCAGCGGTCATACCGAATATTATCAAGAATTTGCAGGCGTTGAGCGGGTGGTGATGATGCTGGCGACCAAGACTTTACGTGTGGCTTTGGCAACGACGCATCTTCCTTTACGTGCCGTTGCCGATGCGATTAGCAAAGAGCGTTTGCATCAAGTCATCGATATTCTGATTCACGATCTGAAATCCAAATTTAAGATTGAACATCCACATATTTTGGTCTGCGGTCTCAATCCGCATGCAGGCGAGGGTGGCTATTTGGGTATGGAAGAAATTGAAGTGATTAATCCGGTACTTGAAAGCTACCGTGCTCAAGGCATCAATATGAGTTTAAGCTTGCCCGCAGATACTTTATTTACCCCGGAAAACTTAAAAGATGCCGATGCGGTTCTGGCGATGTATCACGATCAGGGCTTACCTGTGTTAAAATCACAGGGCTTTGGTGAAGCCATTAATATTACCCTCGGCTTACCCTTTATTCGTACATCTGTAGATCATGGCACAGCACTCTCCCTTGCGGGTACGGGACTTGCGAAAAGTTCCAGCCTGCACGTTGCTGTCGATTTAGCCCTCGATCTGGCGCGCCACTGATTATTGTTCATCACTCACGTTGGAAATGTTTTTATGTATCAAATTAATGCCTTAAACCCAAAAGAAGAAGGGCATCAGGCTCGAAAACGATTTGGTCAAAACTTCTTACATGACCAACGTGTCATTGCCAAAATTGTACGCTCAGTCAACCCACGTCCAGGTCAGAACATTCTGGAAATTGGGCCGGGTCTGGCCGCATTGACCTCACCTTTGATTGGTGAATGTGATGCATTGACTGTGGTCGAACTTGACCGTGATTTGGCTGCGGGCCTGCCGGGTCGTGTACCACATCCAGAACGTTTAACCATTATTGAAGCCGATGCACTGCGCTTTGATTATTCAACATTATTTGAAGAAGGCCGTCCGCTGCGCGTGGTTGGTAACTTGCCCTATAATATTTCTACTCCCCTGCTTTTTCATCTTTTGGAATTTGGTGGCAAAGTGCAGGACATGCACTTCATGCTGCAAAAAGAAGTGGTTGATCGGATTACCGCATTACCAAATACTAAGGAATATGGCCGTTTGTCAGTCATGATCCAGTATTTCTGCAAACCGACTTTCCTGTTTGAAGTACCACCGGGATCTTTCAATCCGCCACCAAAAGTAACCTCGGCGGTATTTCGTTTAGAGCCTTATGCAGACAAGCCGATTGTGGCCAAAAATGAAAAAGCGCTGGCACGTCTGGTATCTCATGTCTTTACCCAGCGTCGTAAAACCTTGCGCAATAGCTTAAAAGGCATGCTGGTTGAAGATGGTTTTGAAAAAGCGGGTGTTGACCCGATGGCACGTCCAGAAACTCTGACCCTTGAACAGTTTGTTGCACTTTCAGATCAAATGGTGGCTTAAATAACGATGAACCGCACTGTTCGATATAATTATGTAATTGGCGATGTGCAAGGCTGTTTTGAGGCCTTGAAAGCTCTGCTCAAAGAAATCCGCTTCGATGCAGATCAGGACTTTATCTGGTTTGCTGGAGACTTGGTGGCACGAGGTGAAAACTCAATTGCTGCACTGCGGTTTATCAAGAAGCTGGCCGAACAGGGATCGGCTGCAACAGTCTTGGGTAATCATGATTTGACTTTATTGGCCTATGCCCGCGGCATCAAGCCGATTAAAGAAAAAGACAATGTTCGTGATGTGATTGATGCCATCGACAGCGATGACCTGATTGACTGGCTGCGTAAACAGCCGCTGTGTCTATTTCCAAATGAGCAGACTATTCTGACCCATGCAGGGATTCCGAATATCTGGAATGCAGAAAAAACTGCTCAATTGGCACAAGAAGTTGAAGCCATCATTTCTAATGATGACTTCGATGTGCTGGATGATTTTTTGAAAGAGATGTTTGGGAAAGAACCCGCACTGTGGTCAGACCAGCTAAAGGGCCATGAGCGTATTCGCTGTATCGTGAATTATTTGACCCGGATGCGTCTCACTGATGCAGAGGGGCGTCTGGAATACAGCTTTAAAGATGCGCTAGATGATCCAATGCCGGAAGGCTTTAAACCCTGGTTTGAATTTGAGTCATTAGCAGCGCAAAGCCATCAGATTCTGTTTGGTCACTGGGCTGCCTTAAATGGTAAAACTATTTCGGACCGAATTCAAAATGTCGATGGTGGCTGTGTCTGGGGCAATCAACTCATGGCATTCCGTCTGGAAGATCAGCAGATGTTCGCGGTTGATAATCCGGTGATCTAAGTAAATCCAATAAAAAAAGCCACGTGATCACGTGGCTTTTTTTAAACTATCTATTAGTCTGCACGTATCCAGGTCTGGTTACGTCCAAGCACTGAAACACCTACACTGGCGCGCAGGGTTAAACGTTTGCCAGTGTTGTTTAAACGCATTTTTGCGTCATAAATTTTACCTGCCAAAGGATCAATCACTTTACCTTTTTCATAGTTATTGGTGCCTTTAACATGTTTTAAGCCCTTGATAATTGTCATACCTAAAATGGGCTGATTGGTATAGGGAGCAGGGCAGGCATTACATTTTTCACGTGGTGTATAGCCCGGACGCGGGGTAACTTTCACAATTTTAGCAGAGTAAGTGTCGTTAGGCTCTTGGCTAATTACGATAATCGCTTTGGCAGCTCCCGTTTTATCATCAATTTGTTGCCAAGTTCCAGTAATATCTTCCGCCCAAAGGGTCATGCTAAACCCTGTGGTCAATGCGGCAAGTAATATTTTTTTTAACATAGAGAGTCATTCCAGAGAGTTTTTTGTCATCGCGCCCTCATGTTAGGAATTATGATTAAATAGTCAATAATTATCTGAATACTATAGAGTTAATGTACTAAAAAAAGCTGACAAGTTGGCAGCTTTTATTAATATTGAGAATTGGATACTAATCCTGACGAATCCAGGTCTGGCTGCGGCCTAAAGCAGAAACGCCGACATAACCACGCAAGGTTAAACGTTTACCATTGGCATTCAGACGTACTCTGGCATCGTAAATTTTACCCGCCAACGGGTCGATCACACGGCCTTTTTCATAGTTATTGGTGCCTTCCACATGTTTTAAGCCAGTCAGTACATCCATGCCCAGAATAGGTTGATTGGTATAGGGAGCAGGACATTTATTACAGGTTTTCTGTGGGGTATAGCCCGGACGTGGCGTAACTTTGATAATTTTTCCGGCAAACGTACCGTTATCATTTTGGCGAATTTCAATCACTGCTTTTGGTGAACCGGTTTTGTCATCAATTTGTTGCCAGGTGCCTGTTAAGTCCTGTGCATACGCAGTGCCAGTCATCATGGCAGCGATGAATATTAATCCTAATTTAGATTGTTTCATTATATTTATCCTTTTTTTTATAGATGAAATAAAATATCTCCAACACAAATGTGCTGCTTTATTAATCCTGGCGAATCCAGGTTTGTGTACGGCCGATGGCAGATATCCCAATGTATCCACGTAGAGTCAGTCGTTTCCCATTGGCAGAAATCCGCCCTTTTAAATCATAAATTTTGCCAGTTAAAGGGTCGAGTATTTGACCATGTCCATAGTTATTCTTGCTGGTTGGTTTCAGCCCTTTAATGATCTCTAGTCCTAAAATCGGTTTGTCTGTATATGGGGGTGGGCACTTTATACATTTTTCCCGTGGCGTATAGCCTGGTCGCGGTGTAACTTTGTGAATGTTCCCAGTATAAGAACCATCTGCCTGAGTTTTCATTTCAATCAGTGCTTTAGGTGAGCCGGTTTTATCGTCAATCTGTTGCCAGAAACCCGATAACTCCTGCGCAAATGCCATGGAGCAGGTGACTATAGAGGCTGTAAATACACCTAAAATTGCAATTTTCTGCATACGATATCCTTATGACAACGCATCAAATTCCATTTGATACATATTATGTAAATTCTACTTATTATACTTTCATAATCCATGAGAAAAGCATATGTTCAATATTCATACAACTTAATGTATGAAAATGCAAGCTTCTCTCTGCTAAATTTTAAACTCATCACATTTTATTCAATAGAGTATGAATTAATCCTGTTTAATCCAGGTCTGGCTGCGACCCAGGGCCGAAACGCCTACATAGCCGCGTAAAGTCAGACGTTTACCATTACTGCTTAATTTTGCCTTGGTGCTATACACATTCCCGGATAATGGATCGAGTAGTTTGCCTTGAGCAAAGTTATTATTGCCGGTGTGCTTCAGGCCTGTCAGTACATCCAGTCCAAGAATCGGTTTATTGGTATAAGGTGCAGGACAAGAGACACAATTTTCTTTTGGGGTATAGCCCGGGCGCGGCGTGATTTTGGTAATTTTGGCCGTATAAGTGCCTGTAGCTGTTTCGCGAATTTCCAGGAATGCTTTAGGTGAACCGGTTTTATCATCGATATTGCGCCATGTCCCTGACAGATCCGAAGCTAAGGCCAGATGGCTGAAAGAGGTTAAAAGTAAAGCCGAGAATAATTGAACCTTTTTCATATTTCTGTTCCTTGAATAAAATTGTTTTATGTTTGTATATTAGGAACGATTAAAGCACAAAACAAACAATTAAAATGATTCACTAGTCACATTTTTTGCAAATAAAGTATAAAAGTAGGCAGCCAGATGGCAGTAAACACCGCATTGACTGCCATACCGAAAGCGGCATAACGTCCTGCAACACTGCCACGCTGCCAGGCCTGAGCTGTACCAATCGCATGTGCTGCCAATCCTAAGGCCAGTCCGGAAGCACGTTCATCATTGATATGCCGCAGGATAAACGGTGAAAATGCTGCGCCAATCACTCCGGAAAGAATCACAATCAGAATCACCATACTGATTGGAGCATCCAGCAAGGTGGCGATATTAATCGCAATGGGTGTCGTCACCGCCCGAGTCGCGAAAGCCATAATATCTGCGGAAGACATATGCAGCAGATATGCAAGTCCCATTGGTAGGGCGACAGCACTGATACTGGCAAAAACCAAGATACCGATAATCGCTTTTAGTGGTAAGTCATCATAGCGCATTGCAGCCAGTGGAATGGCCAGGGCGACGGTCACATAGCCAAGTAAATGATTGAAGAGCGGATTCACTTGATCCATGTAATTTTGATAAGGAATCCCGAGCACAAATAAAATTGCAAGCACAAAGAACATGCTAAATACGATGACAGGAATTTGCGGGATGATCCGGTTACAGGGTTTGGCAATCAGATAGGCCATCAGCGTGACCGCAAAGCCATATAAAATAGATAACATGCGGTACTCCTATAACCAGCGCTTGGCCATTTTGGCGTAAATCCATAAAGGAATCAGGGTGCTGAAAAACATGATGAACAAAAATGCCGGAATTTTCTGGCCCATATGGACCAGCATCATCAGTGCACCTGCACTGACAGGCAGGAAAGCAAAGGCGCTTTCCTTCATCAGCTTGTTATTGGTGTCTACGAGACGAGCGGGAAGTTTACCGAAATAGCGCCAGGTAAAAAGGGCAATCAATAAGCTGAGTAACCCTACCAGATTGCCCAATTCAGGATGATCCAGCTGGGTCATGAGCCAGACGGATGCTTCCCGAAAGACAATAATAAGTAACAGGGTGCCGATCCATGCTGGCCAGTCTATTCGTTTTATCCAGTTCATTCGTATGATCAATTATTAAGTTTACTTATCAAGTTTTACTCGATCTTTGACCGGATTTCAAACGCTTCCAGTGGACGTTGAAACTGCTGTGCCTGTTTTCCCAAAATTTCATCTAAAGGTAAATGCGCCTGTTTAATCAGCTGCTCCAGTTTTTGTGCTGCAATCCGAATATGTAAATGCAGCTGACCTTCATCATCATAATGTTCTGACTGGATTACATTTAAACCATAAAGCTGGTTGCGCAGCTTGCCGTAGGCGGGTTTCAGAATCAGGTCAAAGGATTGCAATTGTCCCATCAGGGCTTCATGTACCGCTTTACGCAGCAGGTCGATCCCTTCGCCACTATGTGCTGAAACATAGACACGTTCTGGCTCACCCGGGCGTCGATAAATAATTTTGGCCTCATCGCCGCTACAGTCAATTTTATTGTAAACCTGCAGGATCGGAACATCGGCACCAATTTCTTTCAAGACTTTTTCAACCGCTTCAATCTGCTCCAGCATTTCTGGACTACTTGAATCGATGACATGCAGCAACAGGGTAGCTTCTACGGTTTCTTCCAGGGTCGCCTTAAAGGATTCAACCAGCGAGTGGGAAAGATTGCGAACAAAACCCACCGTATCTGCCAGTACCAGATTACCGATGCCATCCCATTCCAGACGTCTTAAAGTCGGGTCCAAGGTGGCAAAAAGCTGATCGGCTGCATAGACATCACTCTTGGCCAGCAGGTTAAACAGGGTCGATTTGCCGGCATTGGTATAACCGACCAAAGACACAGTTGGGACAGCTGCTTTTTGACGGGCAATACGACCTTGCATTCGGGTCTGGCGGACTTTATCAATTTTGGCTTTCAGTTGTCCCATGCGAATACGCAGTAAACGACGGTCAGTTTCAAGCAGGGTTTCACCCGGGCCACGCAAGCCAATGCCGCCTTTTTGGCTGTCGAGATTGCCACGGCTGCGAATTAAGCGGGATGATAAATGTTGCAGTTGTGCCAGTTCGACTTGCAGCTTGCCTTCATAGGTACGGGCACGCTGGGCGAAAATATCTAAAATCAGTTCGGTACGATCGACCACACGGCACTTGATGACCTGTTCCAGATTGCGGGCCTGGGCCGGTGTCAGGGCATGATCAACAATGACCAGATTGGCGTCCAGTTCTTCTACGCATTCGGCGATTTCTTCTGCTTTGCCTGACCCGATAAAAAATTTGGCATCCGGTTTGACGCGTTGAGCATGAATATGTTCCAGAATTTCGGCATCTGCAGATTGCGCCAGCAGATTAAACTCTTCAGCATCAAGGTCATCCAGCATTTGTACGCTGACACTCACCAGAATGACGCGTTCTTTCCCCCGATGTTGTTCTAAATATTCCACTCAGGCCAATCTCCACTTGAAAGCTTTAGTGTAGTTGAAAAAGAGCGAGGCAGATACTGAATTAGCGCGGCTTTGGTTTAAAGTGCGGTGACAAACAGTTGTGCAAGTGTTACCAGTACAGCGGCATAGATACAGGTACCACCCAAAATATATTTGAGCACTTGTAAAGGCTGAAGCTTTTCATTCGCAGGCTGGGTTTGATCTGGCATGGCAGCGATCCTTTTTAATCTAATATTCCGATGTTTTTATTTTAAATGATTTATTAATCCAATTAAAATTGAAGATATAGATCTTATTGGTCGGTTTTTATTATCAATGCATGTTGCGAATGAACAGTATAGAATGAGTTTAATTCGTGGATATTCCCTGTATCTAGCTTAGGATTTAGTGACGTTTTTATGAACCCAACTGTACAAGATCAAACATCTCACCGACATGGCTTGGCAAAATTCTGGCTTTATATGCGAAAAGTAACAGCTTCACTGGCTGTTATCAGTGAAGGGTTCTATTTGGTTTTCCGTCACGGTTTATACAAAAATCCGAACAATCCAACCAATACCCGTTATGTGCAACATTTTTGTCGACAGTTGTGCAAAGTATTCAACATAGAAGTCCAGGTGCACGGTGAAATTCCGCGCGAACCCGCTTTATGGGTGAGTAACCATGTGTCCTGGCTCGATATTGCAGTTTTAGGTTCAGGGGCACGCGTATTTTTTCTGGCCAAAGCAGAAATTGAAAACTGGCCAATTCTGGGTAAATTGGCCAAAGGTGGCGGCACTTTATTTATCAAACGTGGTTCTGGTGATTCGGTGCGTATCCGCGAACAGATTACCGGATTTTTAAAACAGAATATTCCCGTATTATTTTTTCCTGAAGCCACCACTTCAGATGGGCGAGCCATTAAAAAAGTACACGGCCGGATTTTGGGTGCTGCGATTGAGGCACAGCGTCCTGTGCAAATTTGCCTGATTTGTTATGTGAATCAGCAGGGCGACCTCGATGTGGTTGCGCCGTTTATCAATGACATCAGTTTTGCAGCCCATGTCAAAAAAGTACTGGAAATGCCACAAGTGATTGCACATTTAGTGGCTTTACCTGCAATCGCGACTGAGGGGCACACTGTTGAAAGCCTGACCCGTGTGGTACAGCAAACCATGCAGGCTGGCTTGGTGGAGTTGCAATCGCGTGTACTAGAAAAGACTTAATAAAAAACAACTGGATGAGAAATTTAGGCATTTGATATCTATTCTTGGGAATAGACGTGTATAGCCTCATCTTTGCTTTAAACATTTAAATGGCTTTGTGTTGGCAAAACTCTACTTTTGACAGACCCAAAGTAGGCAAAAGTCTTTATTAGCCATACACGACGTCCTGTCGTAATGGATAATGTGTGGCATCCTTGCCACACTCATATCTCTGAAACTTGGGGCAAATCCATGAGAAGCAGGCAGTGTTAAATAAGAGGCTATTTTAAATAGTTCAACTCAAGCTGTTTGTCACTTACATAAACCCTTCGATCGGCAACCAGGACACCAGTTTGAGCCCAGCTTTTTGGTACCATCTTATTCCGGGTTCTTTGGTGAAGGTTTTAACCTCTCCATTGGCTTTCTTGATTTTCCAGTTAATATTCTGGTTGGCATCCAGCACCAGTTTATAGGCATATTTACTTAAGTTCTGATCCATGGTTTGGTGCACTGCCTGTGCTAAAGAGGGACTATTCAGTAAGACACCAATTTCAGTGTTGAGATAGGCAGAACGTGGATCAAAGTTAAAAGAACCAATAAACACCTGTTTTTGATCGATTGCCATCAGCTTGGCATGCAGGCTGGAGCGGCTCAGACCTTTCAGGCTGACTTTGGCTTTTTTGGAAATTTCCGCTGTATTGGCATTGAGATGATCGGCATCTGGCGCTGCAAGGAACTCATATAGCTGCACATCATTTTCCAATAAATCCTGACGATATTTGGCATAAAAGGCATGTACAACGGCAACATCATTGGCTTTAAACGAATTGGTCAAGACACGGACCTCGATATTTTCATCCGCCAGTTTCTTTAAACGATCTGCGCCAATTTTTTCCGGAACAAAATAGGCAGAGACAATATCAACACTTTGTTCAGGTTTTTCCAGATGTTGTAATAACTGGAAGTTGAGATGTTCTTCGGCTTTGGCCTTGGCCTTGATTTTGCTTGGAGGATCTTTGACCACTTCGGCTTCGACCCAATCCAGTTGAATGTTTTGTTCCAGCCATTGGTCAAATGCTCTGGAACGATTGGCCAGATCCAGATAATTCTGTGTGGCCTGATCCTGACTGTGCTTTTCCAGTTGTTGTTTCAGGCTTGGAAAGCGTAAGCCATGATGGCGCGGATTGACAATCTGTTGCACCGGATAGGCATAATCATCATTCCAGTATTCATCGAAGGAATGAATGATTTCATCCGATGCTGCACCGACCAGCATCACATCGACATCGGAAAACTGATAAATTTCACTGACATTATAATATTGGTTACTCATATTGCGTCCACCAATCAGGGCAATCTGGTTGTCGGCAATAAAGCTTTTATTATGCATGCGGCGATTAATACGTTTTAAATCCAGCACCATGTCCATGGCACGATATTTTCGAAAACGGTAGGGATTATACAGTTTGACATCGATATTCTGATGCTGGTTTAAGGCCAGATAAATGCCTTCCATTTTCTTGGCATTATTGTCATCCATTAACAGACGCACTTTTACGCCACGATCTGCCGCCTGAATAATCGCATGCAGGGCAAGGGTGCCAATCCGGTCGTTGTCCCAAATATAATACTGTAGATCCAGACTACGCTCGGCCTTGTTAATCAGCTGGATACGCGCACCCAGTGCTTCGAGTGGGTCATAGAGCACACGATAACCGGTCAGGCCGATGTTCTGTTCACGTAAAGGTTCAACAATTTGCGCCAAACTGGTTTGTGAGGTATCTGTTTCAAATGCCATCTGGCTAGGCTGCTCAGTTTGCTTGGGCAAAGTACTGCATGCAGGAAGACCCAAGATCATGCTACAGCTCAGTAAAATTCCAGCTTTATAGCGGTAAATTGATGAAAAGCAGAAAAATTTTGAATGAGCTTGAACGTGGGGAGCAGTGGCCATATAAGTCGAAGAATGAAAAATTAGAATTGAGTATAATTGCCAGCTATGAAAAGATAAATATAAAGCCAGTAATCAGCTTCTCGACTCGACAAGGCAAATCTATGTGGGATACCAGTTCCGTACTTTTTTATTTTTATTTAGGCATGGCCATTCTGGCCATCTGGGCTGTGTACCAGGCATGGTCGAGTCAATCTCGTACCGAGACCATTCATCCATTTAAAGCATTTTGTCATTTGTTGGCTTTTTACCTGTCCTATTTACTGGTTCCACTGGTGTTCTTCAGTATTTATGCCGGATGGAGCGGTTATTATTCCTTGCATGAAGCTGTTTTTGTATTTTTGATCAGCGCCGTCTTGAGTTATGCACGCTTTATCGAGCCGCATTTAATTCAAGTGAAAACGACACAATATCAGATCAATGCGGATAAACGCTTAAAGCAACCCGTCCGGATTGCCCTGATTGCAGATTTACATATCGGTCTGTTTTCTGGTCATGAACGGCAGTTGCGACAAATTGTGCATAAGTTAAATCATGTTCAACCCGATTTGGTGGTGGTGGCCGGGGACTGGACTTATGAGCCGGAAAATAAACTGGCACAAGAACTGGCAGTTTTAAAAGAAATTCATGCCCCAGTCTATTCCGTCAATGGCAATCATGACGAGCAATATCCGGGACCACCGATTCAGGAACTGTTGCGTTATGCACTGCAAGTCAATCAGGTCATGGATATTGAAGGGCAAATTGTCGAATTTGATGAATTTCGGCTCTTGGGTGTGGGCGATCTCTGGGCGGGTAAAGCCGATATGCGCAGTCTGCCAGATTTACCTCAGGACAAGCCTTGGGTCATTTTGTCGCATAATCCCGATACGGTGGATATGATTCCCAAATTGCCGACACGTCCTCTCATGCTGGCTGGACATACCCACGGCGGACAGGTGGAATTGCCTTGGCTGACCGATTATGTCATGAAAAAAGTGTCAATTTTGGGGCATAAGAAGGGCATGTACCGTCATGAACATGCAGATGTGTTTGTCACGGTCGGCACCGGTTTGGTCGGCGTACCTTTTCGTTTTCGAGTGCCGCCCACTATCGATATTATTGAACTGATCTAAATGGAGATATTGTCCTGTTCAGCTTTAACTAATGATCCAGATCAGGATCAATAACAGCACTGCAATGGCTGCCAGAATCCAGATTTTATTTTCAATTTTTCGGGTTGGGACTTCTTCGCGTAATTGTCGTGCGGTAATTTCAGCTTCTGTGGGGGTATTCAGGCTCGGATGGGTCGGAATTTCAAGGGGAGGCGTTACCAGGTCAATCTCACCCGCATCATCACTAAAGCGCGGTCCTGTGCTTTCAGTTTTCATGACCACATCGTGCTCACGGACAATCTCTTCAATCACTTGCAGCGCCTGGATTTCATTCAAAGTCGTATGCTCGGTGATATAGCGAACGGCCTCTATTTTTTTATCATCTTCCAGCAAAATGATAATATTGACCAACTGTTTCTGGGTTAGGGATTCAATAAGCTCCTGCATTGCCTTGTCTCATTGTCTGGTTGAGTCCATTTGATTGTTGAGCAAATTTAACGAGATAAGTAGCAGAGTTTTGTTGTGAAATCATAAAAAAGCCAGCATCGAATGCTGGCTTTTAAATCAAACTAAGACTTTAAATTTGATTATTTACATCATCATTCTTGGTTTCACGAATCAACAGAAATGCAATCAGTGACAGGATTGATGCTGCGGTCAGGTAATAACCGACTGCAGACAGACCATAAGTCGTTGCCAGTTTGGTGGCAATCAGCGGAGCAAAGGATGCACCAAAGATGCCTGCCAGGTTAAAGGTCAATGCAGAACCGGTATAACGTACTGAAGTCGGGAAGATTTCAGACAATACAGTGCCGATTGGCCCATAGGTTAAGCCCATGATCGCCAGACCAATACACAAGAACAGGAATACCACCAGCGTGCTGCCAGATTCCAGCATATCTGCAAAGAAAACCCCGAAGATGGCAGAGATAACACAGACTGCAATCGAGGTGGTTTTACGGCCAAACTTCTCGGCCAATACTGCGGAAAGTGGAATAAAGGCAGCAAAACATAGGGTTGCAACCAACTGCAATTGCAGGAATTCTTCACGAGAATAACCTAACTGTTTAGTACCCCATTGCAATGCAAATACTGTGGTGAGGTAGAACACCACGAAGGTACAAATTGCAGCGATGGTGCCGAGTACCAGCATGCGAGAATGTTTTTTGAAGACTTGAACAAATGGAATGTTCACTTCTTTTTGTTTATCTAGCACCTTTTGGAATGCCGGGGTTTCATGCAATTTTAAACGAATCCATAAACCGACAATCACTAGCAAGGCACTTGAGATAAATGGAATACGCCAGCCCCAAGCCATAAAGTCAGCCTCAGACATGAAAGCGCCCAACGTCAGGAAAGAACCTGTTGCCAGAATAAAGCCGATTGGAGCACCCAGTTGCGGGAACATGCCATACCAGGCACGTTTACCTTCAGGTGCATTCTCGGTGGCAAGAAGTACTGCACCTGACCATTCACCACCCAGCCCCAAGCCCTGACCTAAACGACAGAGTGCAAGCAAGAGTGGTGCAGCAATCCCGATTTGCGCATAAGTGGGCAAAAGGCCAATCGCAACGGTGGAAATACCCATGGTCAGCAAGGCAGCGACCAATGTGGCTTTTCGCCCGATCCGGTCACCCAAATGACCAAAGAGTGCCGCACCAATCGGGCGGGCAATAAAGGCAATGGCGAAAGTGGCCAGCGACTGAATGGTGGCAGTCATCGGATCTGTACTTGCAGGGAAGAACAGATATGGAAAAATAATGACAGCAGCAGTGGCATAGATATAAAAATCGAAGAACTCGATTGTAGTACCGACCAAGCTCGCGGTTAAAACGCGAAATTTTGAATTTTGTGCTGACTGAGCAGCAGAATTAGACGACGCCATGAAGAACCTTACACTTACTAAAAATAAAAAAGCTTAGTTTTAAAAGCGTAATCTTTTTAAAAAAGGCGTAATTTTTTAAAAAAACAACTGCAATCTTCTCGCTTTAACTCGCTCAGGGTCACTGAAATGAAAAAGAAGATGATTAAATCACGTAAAGATAGATAGACAGAAAATGTGATCCTGCGCCTATCAATACAAATATGTGCCAGATAGCGTGGGTATATCTTACTCTTTTTAAAGCGTAAAACAATGCACCTACGGTATAAGCCAATCCGCCAATGATCAGAAAGGTCAAAGATTGAGCACTAAGATATTGTTGCATATCATCCATCACCAGCAGCGCCAGCCAGCCCATGACCAGATAAGCCGCCAAAGAAATTTTCTGGAAACGATGAATGAAAACGAACTTGAACAGTGTACCAATGAGGGCGATCACCCAGAGTGCAATCAATAAATACTGGGCTTTGGCTGTTGGAATGGCAATTGACAGGAAAGGCGTATAGGTTCCGGCGATTAAATAATAAATTGCAGTATGATCAACTTTTTTATAAAAATAACGACGGTCTGCTGCGGTGGCCATGTGATAGAGCATGGACGCAGAGAAGAGCAAGATCATGCTCAGCGCATAGACCCAAAGTCCAATCCATTGTCCAGTACTGAGATAAGACCCTTTAATAATCAAAAGAATACCAGCAATTACCGATAGTCCAGCACCCACAGCATGACTGATATAATTAATTCGTTCCTCAGTGTGATCATAATCTGGAACCAGCGGCGCATTCTGCATGATTGTCATTCTTCTTTAAAATATACATTTGTATAGTAATTCAATTTTGCTTTTAGGTTAAGAAGATTTAAACTTGAGGGGCAATTCATTTCAGGTTTTATCTATGTCAACGTTGGCAACTCTCTCAGACCAAGAACAGCAGTTTTTAGATGTATTTCAGCAAGCTGTTGAAAGTGATCAATTTGATCGTCTGATCTTAAGCCAGTATAAAGGTGAACTGCAGGATTTAGAGAAAATGACCTTGCGAGTCATTTCATTAAATGGGCAAAAAGTACTGAGCTGTTTGTATCGCCATAAAACTCAGGATGTCACCAAAAACTATCCTTTAGCGGATGCACTGGCACAGGTGACAGTATTATTAGCATGTTGCAAGCAAGCCAATTTAATGACGCTAGATGAAGAATTACAGCTGAAAAAAAACAAGAAAAAAGCCATGTTGACCCGTACTAAAAACAAAAACTCGACGCTTCAGGTCAAGTCCGCTGAACAGGGTCATGACCGGATTAAACAACGTTATGTTGATCAGGACAGCATCTTTTTACAGCATCTCGGCATTAGCGATCATAACGCGCAGATCATTCCGAGCATGGCGCGTAAATGGAAACAGATTAATAAATTTGTCGAGATTTTTTCGGGTGCATTGGCGCAACTCAAGCCACAAGTCGAAGGTCTGCGTGTGGTGGATTTTGGCTCCGGTAAAGGCTATCTGACCTGTGCTTTATATGACTATATGCAAAAACATGGTGAGACGCCGTGGGTTACAGGGGTGGAACTGAATCCGAAAATGGTCGAGTTCTGCCAAAAGGTCGCGCAACAATCTGGCTTTGATCAGCTCGACTTTTTTCAGGGCGATGTGCGTACTTATGCACCGAAACGCCTGGATGTAATGATCGCTTTGCATGCCTGTGATGTGGCAACGGATTTTGCGATTCACAGCGGTATTCGCCTGAATGCACAGATGATCATGTGTGCGCCATGTTGCCATAAGGAATTGCGCCCACAGTTACAGGCGCCAAAAGTGCTGAGTCCGATGCTGCAATTTGGTATTCATGCCGGTCAACAGGCAGAAATGCTGACCGATACCATTCGTGCGTTATTGCTGAAAGCCTATGGTTATGAAACCAAAGTTTTTGAGTTTGTGGCACTGGAACATACCAGTAAAAATAAAATGATTCTGGCGACGAAACGCAAAGATTACCAACAACCCGATCAGGAGGTCTTGAAACAGATTCAGGACTTGAAAGAAATGTACGCTATCCAAAAACATTCACTGGAATTGTTATTGAATAATCAGTGGGATCAGCAGGGGATTGGTTCTAAATGCTAAAGGATTCAGAGCTTAAAATTGTTTCGGGTGGTTGGGAGGATTTAGCGAAGCATGCCAAAACCATTCGCGAAGCCGTGTTTATTCAAGAACAGAATATCGCTGCTGAAGAAGAATGGGATGAGCAAGATGCCATTTCCATCCATTTTGTGGTCTATGAAAAGGGGCATGCGATAGCCACTGCAAGATTGCTGGCGAATAACAGTGTAGGTCGTGTTGCAGTGTTAAAGCCACATCGTGGCTTGAAGATCGGGCAGCAATTGATGCAGGCGATTATCGATTATGCCAAAGCAGATCATCGAAAAGATTTAAAACTGTCTTCGCAAGTACATGCCATCGGTTTTTATCAGGCATTGGGTTTTAAGGTTCAGGGCGAAGACTATCTGGATTGCGGCATCCCGCATATTAATATGTATTTAAACCTTTAATTTTTTAGTTATTGAGATACAAAAAAGCGAGGCATTGACCTCGCTTTTTTACGCCCTTACTGAATCAAGATCAGTGGCCATGCGCTGAGCTATGCTCGGCACTCTCCATATTGGCATGTTCTTCAGTTGACATATTATGTTCATTCGCTGTTGTATCGGAATGAGCCGTATTGGCAGTCGCACGTGCCTCACGATCTGCTTGAGCCTTCGCAATTGCTTCAGGAGACATGGTCGGTGCATTTTTAAAAGCATGCTGCTGGGTCGTCTGTTTATTTTGCTGGCTTGGCATGTAATCCGGTTCATTCGTCACCGCAAGCCAAAAAATAAACATGAATAATCCACCTAAAATACAGAAGATAATAAGTGCTTTCCAACCCCAAGGGGATTTTTCAGGTGAACTGTGATCAGTCATAGGTCTTACCCACGTGGATATCAAACTTATGTAACTTTATAACATAAATTGATCAAAAAGCAGATCGAAATCTGTCATTAGACGAGTGTATCCAGTGATTCAGCCAAATCCGGAAAATAAAAAGAGCAACTCAGTTCCTCTTTTTATTTAGAGCTCAAAATTATTGAATCGGCTGGCCTTCTGCTGCCCGGTCTTTCAGGAGTTGCGGTGCTTTGAAGCGTTCACCATACTTGTTTTCGAGTACCTTGGCACGGGTCAGCGCCTTGGCCAGACCATACTGATTTAAGAATTGCACCGCGCCACCCGTCCAGGCTGCAAAGCCAATGCCAAAAATGGAACCGACATTGGCATCGACCACAGACTCCAGCACGCCTTCTTCCAGACAGCGCACGGTATCCAGTGCCTGCACAAACAGGAAACGATCCATCATTTCCTGTTCAGAAAGATCAACCTCTTTTTTCCAGTGGTTGAGACCCGTCCAGAGCTGCTTTTTACCATTTTCTGGATAATCATAAAAACCTGCACCGGCAGCCTTACCTTTACGGTTAAACTCATGAATCATACTGTGAATGACTTCATCTGCGGGTGATTTGGTGATGGTCTGACCTTGTGCTTCTAAGACTTTGTATCTTTCATTGGCCACATGTTCGGAGAGGGTCAAGGACACTTCATCCTGAATGGCCAATGGCCCGACTGGCATACCGGCTTTGAGTGCAGCCATTTCAATCCGCGCCGGATGCACGCCTTCTGCCAGCAGGCGCAAACCTTCTTGAACGAACGTACCAAAGACACGACTGGTAAAGAAGCCACGGCTGTCATTTACCACAATCGGTAATTTGCCAATCTGCTGGACAAAGTCAAAGGCTTTGGCCAGTGTTTCTGCTGAAGTATTTTGCCCCTTGATGATTTCGACCAGCTGCATTTTATCGACCGGACTAAAGAAATGCAGACCGATAAAGTTTTGATCATTTTTTGAAGCCTGGGCTAACTCTATAATAGGCAGGGTCGAAGTATTCGATGCCATCACGCCATGACTGGCAAGATACTGTTCTGCTTCTTGTGTGACTTGAGCTTTCAGTGCGGGATTTTCAAACACCGCTTCAATGATCAGGTCACAACCGGCCAGATCTTGATTGGATGCAGTCGCTTGAATCAGGCTTAAAACCTGATCTCGTTGATCAGCAGATAAACGTCCTTGAGCTACTTTTTTATCCAGCAGTTTCTGGCTATAAGCTTTACCTTTTTCAGCCGCTTCAATCGAAATGTCTTTTAAAATAACCTGAATGCCTTTGCTGGCAGTCACATAAGCAATGCCTGCACCCATCATGCCTGCGCCCAGAATGCCAACTTTAGTGGCTTTCCATTTCGCAACCTTCTGGGGACGGCTGGCACCGGATTTGATCGCATTCAATCCATGCCAAAAAGTAGCGATCATATTTTTAGAAATCTGACCGGTGGCCAGATAAGTAAAGTAACGCGATTCAATGGTCAGCGCCGTATCGACATCGACCTGAGCACCTTCTACCGCTGCCGACATGATTGCTTCAGGTGCAGGATAGCAACCTTTGGTTTTATCACGCAGCATCGCTGGGGCAATCGCCAGCATCTGTGCAACTGCTGGCGTTGAAGGGCTACCACCCGGAATTTTGTAGCCTTTTACATCAAAAGGCTGTTGTGACTTCGGATTGGCTTTGATCCAGACAATGGCTTTGTCTAAGAGTTCATCGGTATTGTCTGCCACATCGTGAATCAGCCCTAAAGATCGGGCTTTCTCTACACCCAACTGTTTGCCTTCCATCAACAAGGGAAAGGCATTTTGCAGGCCGAGCAGGCGCACGCTACGGACAATACCACCGCCACCGGGTAGTAAACCCAGTGTGACTTCAGGCAGGCCAAACTTGCTTTTAGGGTCATTCAAGGCAATACGATGATGGGCACACAGAGCAATCTCCCAGCCACCGCCCAGTGCTGTGCCATTTAGTGCAGCCACAACCGGAATGCCGCGGGTTTCGATATAACGCATCTGCGCTTTCATCTCTTCAATCATGTTGAAGAATTCAGTCGCATGTTCAGGTGTAGCTTGAATCAGTTCATCCAGATCGCCACCGGCAAAGAAGGTTTTTTTCGCAGACCGGAAAATGATGCCAGTAATATTTTCATCAGCTTTGAGTTTTTCTACGGTTTCAGCCAAAGCGCTACGAAAATCTGCATTCATGGTATTGGCAGACTGGTTTGGAGAATCAAAGGTCAGAATGACGATATTATCTTCAGTTTTTTGATATTGAATTGCGCTCATAAATTTTTATCCAGATCATAATGGGATGAATTTGGAATTAATATCCTGATTAGATTTTAGAAATTTTCCTTATTCCGGAGCCTTTCCAAATTCATCTAAATTCTTGGTTTAAGCTTCAGTTCGACCTGCCTTACGAAATGTATTTCTCATTTAGCAAAAGTAGGCAAAACCATTGTCATACGCAAAATCTATTAATTTTGTAAAACAATGATCTTGCGCTAAAACCAAAGCAGTGCTTTGGTTTTGCTCAGGTTGCATATGACTAAAACGTGAATCAAACACTTTAAATATTTGAGTTAAACCAATTCAATAATGGTGGCGATGCCCATACCGCCACCGACACACAGTGTGGCTAGTCCACGTTTTTTGCCTTGGCGTTCTAACTCATCCAGTAAAGTTCCCAGAATCATCGCGCCTGTTGCGCCCAATGGATGACCCATAGCGATTGCACCACCATTCACATTCACTTTCGCTGGATCAACATTGAGTTCGCTAATAAATCGCATCACCACCGCAGCAAAAGCTTCATTGACTTCAAACAGGTCAATATCATCAATCGTCAAGCCAGCTTTAGCCAAAGCTTTACGTGCTGCCGGGGCAGGGCCGGTCAGCATAATGGTAGGATCAGCCCCGACCAGCGCCGTGGCCAGTACTTTGGCACGCGGTTTTAAACCTTGTTCTTTGATCGCTTGTTCTGATGCGATGAGAACTACGGCTGCACCATCGACGATTCCGGAAGAATTCCCGGCATGATGCACATGATTCACCGTGCCAACTTCAGGATATTTTTGTAGGGCGATGGCATCAAAGCCCATCTGTCCCATGGTCGCGAAACTAGGATTGAGTTTGCCTAAGCCTTCAGCAGTTGTGGTCGGTTTGATAAATTCGTCTTTGTCCAGAATCACCACACCGGCCTTGTCTTTGACCGGGATAACAGAAGCGTTGAAATAACCATTGGCTTGTGCGGCAGCGGCTTTCTTCTGGGATTGCTCGGCAAACTGGTCTACGTCGGTGCGGCTATAACCGTCAATCGTGGCAATCAAGTCCGCGCCAATACCTTGCGGAATAAAATCACAGGCCATATTGGTTTCAGGATCCAGTGCCCAAGGGCCACCATCGGAACCCATCGGCACGCGGGACATGGATTCGACGCCGCCTGCAACGACCAGATCTTCCCAGCCAGAACGGACTTTTTGTGCAGCCAGATTGACAGCTTCCAGACCGGAAGCACAGAAACGGTTGATTTGTACACCGGCGACATCATTGTCCCAACCCGCTGCGATCGCCGCGGTTTTGGCAATATCGGCGCCTTGATCACCAATCGGAGTGACACAACCTAGCACAATATCATCGACTTTTGATGTATCAAATTGATGACGTGCCTGAAGTTCGTTAAGCAAGCCAGTCAGTAATGAAATGGGTTTGACTTGATGTAAAGATCCATCTTTTTTACCTTTTCCGCGTGGCGTGCGAATGGCGTCGATAATATATGCCTCGCTCATAGCATGTCCCTTTTATTAATTTGCTGAAAATTATTCTAATGACTCGAGTGTAATACTTAAATTTTGAAGTGCAATGACGAGAACGGACCAGATCATTTGATGATTTTTGCCAATAAAAAAAGCCCAGGTCTGGAAACCTGGGCTGGAGAAGAGGATATCGAGAATTTTAATTAATGATAACCATGCAACTGGCGATATAGACCTGGGGTTACACCGGTCCATTTCTTGAAGGCACGATGGAAGGTACTGGTTTCACTGAAACCGACCTGCTGCGCGACATCTTCGAGGGTTAGATCTGGATTCAATAACAGATGAATCGCAGCATCACGGCGCAGGGCATCTTTCACGCCTTGATAGCTTTTACCTTCGGCAGCCAGACGGCGGCGCAAGGTTTGAGGAGATAAATACAGCATTGACGCGACATCATTCAATGTCGGCATTTCTTCGCCAATCTGGCTCTTCAATACATCACGGATTCTTGAGGTCAGCGAGTTGGTATTTTTAAACTTCACCAAGAGCTGAGCAGGTGCAGCTTTCAAGAATTCCTCTAAGGTTTCTTCATTCTGACGGATTGGCAGGTCCAGATAGTCCGCAGCAAAAGTGATTTCGGTGCGTGGCATGTCGAACTGCATTACCGGCGCAAAGAACAGGGCATCATATTCGTCAGCATGGGCTGGACGTGGATAGCTAAAATGCACACGTTCCAGCGGTAAACGACGTTCAATCAGCCAAGATGCCAGACCATGCCAGATCATCAGCATACTTTCGGTAATAAAATGATCCGGATCCATCGCATTTGGAATGAGGGGCACCAGACGTGCTTCGTGTTTGTCACGTTCCAGGGTCACCGACCAGTCATCACCGAAGAGTTTATAGAACTGCGAAGAAAGTTCCAGTGCATCACCTAAGGTTTTGGCATGAATGATGAGCTGACACATGATGGCAAAAGTGCCCAATCGGCGTTGCTGTTTGTCAAAGCCAACATGCTCGTCCTGAGTCACCATCCATAACATTTTAATAAAGCGGGTATATTGTTCAGGTGAAATACGGGCTTTAGGTTGATGCAGCAGTTCTGCTTCAATTCCGACGTGAGACAATAAAGTATCGACATCCATGCCTAGACGCTTGACGCCAGATAAGGCTGCATTGACGAAATGGATACTGATCGTATCACGACTCATGTTTAATCCTTCAGTCTCTTTAATGTTCACTAATATTTGACCTAAATGACGAAAAATAATAAAGCAATGGCAATTTACAAGAACACCTTTGCCATTTTCTTACATATTAGATTGCCGAAACTATCAAGGTAAATGGCTGAACATGACATTGTTTTTATGCATTTATGTTTCTATGATGCTGAAAAAAGCAATATAAGTAGAGCAAATACTCCAATGTCATATACCTTAAAAGGATTGAAAATTCTAGACTTTTCTACATTATTGCCGGGCCCATTCGCGACATTATATCTGGCTGATCTCGGCGCCGAGGTTGTGCATATTGAATCACCGACCCGCCCGGACCTGTTGCGATTAATGCCCCCCTTTGCCAATGGACAGGCCACTTCACAGAGTTATCTGAACCGAAACAAGCAATCGGTAGCACTGGATTTGAAAGATCCGACCAATATCGAACTGGTCAAATCCAAGATTGCAGATTATGACATTGTGATTGAGCAATTCCGTCCCGGCGTGATGCAACGGCTTGGACTGGACTACTTAATCTTAAGCGAAATTAACCCCAAATTAATTTACTGTTCCATCACTGGCTATGGCCAAACCGGTACTTACAAAGCGAAAGCAGGACATGATATTAACTATCTGGCCTTGTCCGGTATTGCTGGACACAGTGGCCGGATTGAAAGTGGGCCACCTGCTTTAGGTATTCAGGTTGCCGATGTAGCCGGTGGTTCCATGCATGCCGTGATTGCGATTCTGGCTGCCGTAATTGAACGCCAGCAAAGTGGCAAAGGGCAATATATTGATATTTCCATGACCGATTGCGTGGTGACGATGAATAATCTGGCGGCTTCAGCCAGCCTGGCTGGCAATCAGCATCAACGGCCAGAATCAGGCTATCTGAATGGCGGGACTTTCTATGACTATTATGCAACACAGGATGGACGTTATCTGTCGATTGGCAGTCTGGAACCTCAATTTATGCAGGGATTGGCACAGGCTTTAGAGCTGCCGATTATTCTAGAAAAAGGCAATTCTTTTGCTCCAGAAGATCGTGCTGCGGTGAAACAGGCAATTCAAAATAGAATAAAGTCAAAATCATTAGCGGAATGGCAAACACTATTCGCAGCGCTGGATGTCTGTGTTGAGCCGGTGCTAAAACTTGAAGAAGCTTTGCATTCTGATTTAGCGCAACAGCGAGAATGGCTAGTTCAGGTTCCATTAAAACCCGATAGTCAGCAGACCGAAGCACAACTGGCCTGTCCGATTAAATTTTCACGTTCAAAGATACGTTATGATTTTGCCGGTCAGTTTTTGGGTGAGAGTGAAAAATGGTAATATTTTTAATTATTTAAAAGACAAAAAGGGTAAAAGATTGAAATATCACTATATGAAGATAACTGCTAACGATTGATGAATTAAAGCATTATTGCTTTAAAACTACACTAAATGCGCTAAACCGTGATATCAGTGAAACTTTGGCAGGCTTATCAATAAAACAGCTATGAAATATGTATAAAAAGCATTTTATTGATAGGTTTAATCTCGCTATCCTTGCGATCGATATAATAGAAACTACTAGCAGCTGTACGCCATGTATTTATATACTGATTTCGATCAGCAACTGATTAATGAACGTGTTGCACAGTTCCGTGACCAAACGGAACGTTATTTAGCCGGTAAACTCACCGAAGATGAGTATCGTCCGCTTCGTCTGCAAAATGGTCTGTATGTACAGCGTTATGCGCCGATGTTACGTATTGCAGTGCCTTATGGTTTGATGAACTCAAAGCAACTGCGTAAAGTGGCTGATTTGGCTAAAGAATATGACCGTGGTTACGCGCATATTTCGACCCGTCAAAACATCCAGTTTAACTGGCCGGCACTGGAAAACGTGCCAGATATGCTGGCTGAACTGGCGACCGTGCAAATGCATGCGATTCAGACTTCAGGCAACTGTATCCGTAATACCACGACGGATCAGTATGCCGGTGTAGTGGCTGGTGAAATTGCCGATCCACGTCCGACCTGTGAGTTGATCCGTCAATGGTCAACTTTCCATCCGGAATTTGCTTTCTTGCCACGTAAGTTCAAGATTGCAGTCTCTGCGCTTGAAGAAACCGACCGTGCAGCCACTGCATTTCACGATATCGGTGTATATATTGTGCGTAATGAAGCCGGCGAAATGGGCTATAAAATCAAAGTGGGTGGTGGTCTTGGCCGTACTCCAGTGATTGGCAGCTTTATCCGTGAGTTCCTGCCACGTGAAGACTTGATTGCTTATCTTGAAGCAGTGCTTCGTGTGTATAACTTGCATGGTCGTCGCGACAACAAATATAAAGCCCGTATCAAAATTTTGGTCAAAGCTTTAACGCCAGCGGTATTTGCTGAGAAAGTTGAAGCTGAATTTGCGCATACTGTTAAGACTTTGAAAATCGATGCAGACACCTTGGCAAAAATGGATGAAAACTTCACCCCATTTGATTATCAAGATTATGCAGATGAAGATTTTACTGAATTGTTTGCGCAATATCCAAAATTCAAACAGTGGTTCAATATCAATACCAATGCACATAAAGTGAAAGGTTATCGTATTGTGACGATTTCACTGAAACGTGCCGGCATTGCACCGGGTGATGTCAGCACCGAAGAAATGAACCTGATTGCAGACCTTGCCGATCAGTACACTTTCGGTGAATTACGTACCACGCATGAACAAAATATCTCGCTGGTCGATGTGCCGCAAAAAGATTTGTTCGCTGTATGGCAAACTCTTGAACAAAACAACCTGGCACGTGCCCATATCGGTTTCTTGACCGACATCATCTGCTGCCCGGGCGGTGATTTCTGTTCATTGGCCAATGCAAAATCGATTCCGATTTCTGAAGCGATTTCACGCCGTTTTGATGATCTGGATACCATTTACAACTTGGGTAAACTGGACTTGAACATCTCTGGTTGTATGAATGCCTGTGGTCATCACCATGTCGGTAATATCGGGATTTTGGGTGTTGATAAAAAAGGCGCTGAATTCTACCAGATCACGCTTGGCGGTAATGCAGACCATGATGCCTCAATTGGCGACATTCTTGGGCCGTCATTTGCAGCAGATGTAGTGCCGGATATTGTAGAAGAAATTCTTAATACCTATCTTGATCTACGTCAGGATGCTGAAGAGTTTATCGATACTTATCGCCGTGTTGGCATCCAACCATTCAAGGAGCGTGCATATGCTTAATACCGCACTCGCAGTGCTCTCTAAAGATGGCACAGTGACAGAAAATACTTATCAGCTCATCGGTGAAGAGGGTGTTTTACCACAAGGTGATGTGGTCCTGACGGTAGATCAGTTAGATCAACTTCGCCATGTTTCAGGTAAAAAAGCATTGTACTTAACCGTTGATGCTTCACCTGAAAGCAATGAATTTCCGCTAGCTCAATTAGATGCAATCTTTATTGAATTCGCCGGTTTTAATGATGGCCGTGGCTATTCATTTGCAGCACTTTTACGCCGTCAAGGTTTTCAAGGCGAACTTCGTGCCACTGGTGATGTATTCAAAGATGTGTTGAACTACATGAAGCGTTCTGGTTTCGATACTTTCGTGATTAAAGAAGGTAAAGACATTCAGGAGGCGGCTGCCGGTTTAAATGATTTTAAAAATCCGTACCAGGCATCGACCGCGGTGAATCAGGCAAATTATCAAACAGGTGCCTAACCTGAGGGTTAAAAAGCTTGTCTGTAAATAAGTCTGTTTTTCTTATAAACAAAAAGCCTGCAATGCAGGCTTTTTGTTTGCTTTGGACGATAGATATGATTGTTTCTATACTATCCTGAATGCTTTAAATTGCTGCGAATTGCTGTAGCATAAGTATCTTTATGCTGAGAGTAACGCGAGCAGAGCGCTAATTTTCGAGTATGCAAAATCAATCAAGAGGGCGATTTTAATGGGATCGTCATCTGATTTATTTTTTTAATTTTTTCATGATGAAGTGACTTGTCTTTATGCAAAATTCTATCCGTATTGGTATTGCTGGTTATGGCAACTTGGGTCGTGGCGTTGAAACCGCCATTCAAAAGAATCCAGATTTACAACTTGTGGGTATTTTTACCCGTCGTGCGCCTGAAACGGTATCTCCTTGCTTCGCAGCAACCCAAGTGTTCCATATGGACTCACTGACAGATTTCCAAGATAAAATTGATGTGCTGATTTTATGTGGCGGTTCAAAAGACGACTTACCGCAACAAGGTCCGATCTTGGCCAGCCAGTTTAATATTGTCGATAGTTTTGACACCCACGCACGTATTCCTGAATATTATGCAGCGGTCGATGCACCTGCAACAGCCAGCAAGAAAACTGCGATGATCTCTATTGGTTGGGATCCAGGCATGTTCTCGATCAATCGCTTATTTGGTGAAGCTTTACTGCCAGACGGTGAAACCTATACTTTCTGGGGCAAAGGCTTAAGCCAGGGTCATTCAGATGCCATTCGTCGTGTAGAAGGTGTGAAAGCAGGGGTGCAATATACCATTCCTTCAACAGAAGCAATTGAGAAAGTACGTAGTGGTATTCGTCCAGTATTAACGACCAAAGAAAAACATACCCGTGAGTGTTATGTGGTGCTTGCAGAGGGTGCAGATGCCGAAGCAGTGAAGCAAGCGATTGTGACCATGCCGGATTATTTTGCCGACTATGACACGACTGTGAATTTCATTGATGAAGCAACTTTAGCACAAGATCACCAGCGTATGCCGCATGGTGGTTTTGTGATTCGTAGTGGAAACACCAGTGATGCACATAAACAAGTGCTTGAGTTTTCATTAAAACTAGAAAGTAATCCAGAATTTACAGCCAGCGTTTTAGTTGCTTATGCACGTGCAACTTATCGTTTAAATCAAATGCAGCAGTATGGTGCAAAAACAGCATTTGATGTGGCACCGGGCTTGTTGTCAATGAAATCACCTGAGCAACTTCGTAAAGAAATTCTTTAAGTCTTATCATTTAAAGTACAGCTTTGAATATTTGACGATAAAAAGCCTCCAATTGGAGGCTTTTTGATTTCTAAAATTCCCCCTCCTTTATTAAAGGATGAGGAACGATGTTCCGCAAGAGGGGAGGATTTCTAAAATCCCTCTAAATCTCTCTTTTAAAAGGGAGACTTTTAATTAAAGCAACTCAATCGCCACAGCAGTCGCTTCACCGCCACCGATACAAAGTGCAGCAATACCACGTTTACCACCGGTACGTTTCAGCGCATGAATCAAAGTCAGGATAATACGTGAACCGGTTGAACCGACAGGATGACCGAGGGCACAGGCACCGCCGTTAATGTTGACTTTTTCAGGATCAAGCTTGAACTCATCCATTGGACACATGGTCACCATGGCAAAGGCTTCATTGATTTCCCAGAGGTCGACATCTTGAGCATTCCAACCTGCTTTATCGAGAACCTTTTGAATTGCACCCACTGGCGCTATGGTAAATTCAGAAGGATGCTGTGAATTTGAAGCATAGGCAACAATTTTGGCCAAAGGATTTAAACCTTTTGCTGCGGCATGATCCGCTGAGCTAATCACCAGAGCTGATGCACCATCAGAAATTGAGCTGGCATTGGCAGCGGTAATGGTGCCGTCTTTGGCAAAGGCTGGACGCAGGGTTGGAATTTTATCAATATTGGCATTGAAGGGTTGTTCATCTTTATCAACAACCACATCACCTTTACGTGTTTTTACCGTAACTGCTACGATTTCATCAGAAAAATAGCCTTCATTCACAGCAGTTTGTGCACGTTTCAATGAGCGAATGGCGAAATCATCCATCTGTTCGCGAGTATAGCCTTTGGTATTTGCCATATCTTGGGCAAATGAACCCATCAAACGACCAGTCTCGGCATCTTCAAGACCATCAAGGAACATATGGTCTTTGATTTCACCATGCCCCATACGGAACCCGCCACGTGCCTTAGGCAGCACATAAGGTGCATTGGTCATTGATTCCATACCCCCTGCCACAACAATATGTGCAGAGCCGGCTTTAATCATATCGGCTGCTTGCATCACTGCTTTCATGCCAGAACCACATAGCTTATTAATGGTTACTGCCCCAGTCGAATCCGGAAGACCTGCCTGACGCATCGCTTGACGTGCAGGTCCCTGTTTTAAACCTGCAGGAAGAACACAACCCATAATGACTTCTTCAATATCTGCGGGTTGTAAACCTGCACGAGCAATTGCTTCTTTAATTGAAGCGGCACCAAGTTCAGGAGCAGTTACACTGGCAAGGCTGCCTTGAAAGCCACCCATGGCTGTACGTGCACCATTGACAATCACGATGTCGGTCATTGTTATATCTCCGTATAAGTTTTAATCAATTTTTCAAACATAAGCAGTATATTGAAAAAAAACTAGGATTGAAGGGTTAATCGCAGTCAATCTTAAACTGGATAGTTCTGTTAGCATGAGGAGAGGCTTTCTACCCGGATATGCCCCATTTTACTCAGTACAATACGCTGCTGGCTGGAAAGTTGAGCAGAACAATAATAGAAACTACCATTCGAACCAATCGGAAGGGCGGTATGTGCCTGATAAGTGACACTTGGTGAACTTAATGCGCCTCGCCAACTCAGGTTGCCATATTTAAGATTTAGAGCATCAATGTGTAAAATTTGTTCGCCTGCATCGACTTGCCGGTTTTTATTTTTATCAATAAAGACCAGTATATTTTTATTCCATTGATTGGGGTGACAGCTGAGTGAATCCTGACTGGGACAGATCACAATATTCTGGTGAAACACGGCAGCCTGACTACGTGCATAACGGTTAACCGCAGATAATTTGATAGGAATCTGTTTGGCTTCCTGTCTGGACTGATATTCATGAAAGTAAGGCAGGGCAATACTGGCCAAAATTGCAAGCACTGCAACACAGATAATCAATTCAACAATAGTGAACGCTCTTGTTATTTTTCTATACATAGATTTACCTGATTTATATATTATTTTTATAGGAAACATGTTATTAATTATGCGTTTTTTATGCTTTGTTGAGCGTGTAATTTAGCTGTTACTCAAAATTCAAGAAAGCTATTAAAAAATAATTGGCAATCACAATAGGTCATTCAGAATAAAAAATTGAGTAAAAAATTACTGAATTACAACGGAAATTGTAAGTAATTTTGTCAATAATTTACTTGATTAAATTAATCAAGCACTTGGAAAAATAATAAAGTGTTTGTATGATGCCATGTGAATAGCTTAAGAATAAAACTGGGGTAATAAAAAGCCTATCTCAGGATGGCCTATTACGGGCTTGAGCTTGAACAACAATTGTTATCTCTGGAGGATAAATCCATGAAAATGAGTCGTATTGCTTTAGCTATGCTTGTAGCTGCACCTTTTGCTGCTGCAAATGCAGGCGTAACTGTTACTCCGTTGATGTTAGGTTATACATTCCAAGACACTCAGCACAACAATGGCGGTAACGATGGTGAGTTAACAACTTCTGGTCAAATGGAAGATGATTTATTTGTAGGTGCTGCTATTGGTGTAGAACTTACTCCTTGGTTAGGTTTTGAAGCTGAATATAGCCAAGTAAAAGGCGATATGACAGGTCTACCTGGTGCTGAATACAAAGGTCAGAATATTGCAGGTAACTTCTATGCAACTTCTGATGTATTCACTGGCAACTATGACAGCAAAGTAAAGCCATACATGCTTTTAGGTGCGGGTCACTACAAATATGAATTTGATGGTGCTGATGAAGTTCAATTAGGTCGTGTTGGTCGTGGTTTTGAAGAAGAAGGTACGCTAGGTAACGCGGGTATCGGTGCATTCTGGCACATCAACGATGCATTGGCACTACGTACTGAAGCTCGTGGTACTTACCACTTTGACGAAAAATTCTGGAACTATACAGCACTTGCTGGCCTTAACGTAGTTCTAGGTGGCCGTCTGAAGCCAGCTGCTCCAGTAGTAGAAGTTGCTCCAGTTGAGCCTGTAACTCCGGTTGCTCCAGCTCCACAAGAGTTGACTGAAGACCTGAACATGGAACTTCGTGTGTTCTTTGATACCAACAAATCAAACATCAAAGATCAATACAAACCAGAAATCGCGAAAGTTGCTGAGAAGCTAGTTGAATATCCAAACGCTACTGCTCGCATCGAAGGTCACACTGACAACACTGGTCCACGTGCACTAAACGAACGTTTATCTCTGGCTCGTGCTAACTCTGTTAAATCTTCACTTGTGAATGAATACAACGTAGATGCATCTCGTTTGTCTACTCAAGGTTTTGCTTGGGATCAACCGATTGCTGACAACAACACTAAAGAAGGTCGTGCTATGAACCGTCGTGTATTCGCGACGATCACTGGTAGCCGTACTGTACTAGTTGAAGGTCAACAACAAGCTCAATAATTAATTATTGAATTGTTAAAAAAGTGGCTCCTATGAGCCGCTTTTTTTATATCTGAATTTTGACTACACTACCTAGGCACTGAAAATGTAGTTGAGTAAAAGCGTGAGTATAGAAATTCCGGAAGATTTACAAAATCTGGAAGCCAATAGCGGAATTTTCTCGATCTGGATGATTTTCCATCATTATGGAATTGACCTGCATATTCCGGACTTGGTTCAGCTCTGTCGTCACAATCCGGAAATGGGAACTTCAACTATTGCCCTTGCAGTGGCTTTGCAGACGCTGGGACTGGATGTTGCTTTTTTTAGCGAATATGATGCAGATAAACAGCCAGTCGAGCTTGATTTTTATCAACAAGCACAGACACTTAAAATACCTGTTGAAGAGCGTGTGATCTCTTATACAGAAGTCCAGCAGCAGGTGGAAGCAGGCCGTTTCGTGATTGTTTTCTACGATACCTTAGAAGGGGTCGGTAATCATTCACTGATCTATGCAATAGATGAACATGAGATCAGTTTCTTTGACAGTTTTGATGCGATGCCGGCAGATGTATTCGAGCAGCAGCGTCAGGCAGAGGGGATCTGTCAGCAAGTGATTGTGATCGATGACCGTAATTTTGTCATGCGGCATAACTAATCTAAGAAATTAAAAATCAGCCCGTAGGCTGATTTTTTAATTTATGATGGTTTATTCCTGATCAAGTTTCATGGGTTGTACATCCATCTCTTGATAAGACACCAGTTTGGATTTTTTCTTCCATTTGTATCCGAACCAGATTGCCAAGAACAATGGAATACTGATATAGGTCGAGAGAACCCCCATCCATTGACCTGCCAGAACATCCTGATAGTTTTGACCAAGGACGACAATCGCACAGAGAATAAAAGCAAACCAAGGAGCAAAGGGGAAGAACTTGGCGCGATAAGCCAGATCTTCCAGTTTGTAGCCTTGAGCCAAGTAACCTTTGCGGAAGCGATAGTGTGAAATCGCAATCCCGAGCCAGACAATAAAGCCGCACATGCCCGACATATTGAGTAGCCAGTTAAAGACTTCCTGTTCACCGAAGAAGGTGGTCAGGAAACACAGTGCTGCGATCGCAGTGGTGGCATACAGGGCATTCATCGGTACACCACGTGGATCCAGACGGCCAAACAGTTTTGGCGCACTACCTTTACGTGCCATATCAAATAGCATGCGTGTAGATGAATACATGCCTGAGTTACCCGCAGACAGAATGGCTGTCAAAATCACCGCATTCATAATGCTCGCAGCAAAGGCAAAGCCGGCCTTTTCATAGAGCAGGGTAAAAGGAGAAAGCGCAATATTGTCGGTCGCAGCCGCCTGTAATAAGCGTGGGTCATTGTAGGCAATTAATGTGCCGATAATGAAAATACACACGATATAAAATAACAGGATACGCCAGAAAATCTGCTTGATTGCCACCGGAATGGTTTTCTTTGGATCTTTCGATTCGCCCGCAGCCACCCCGACCATTTCGGTTCCCTGAAAGGAGAATCCGGCAATCATCGCCACGCCAATTAAGGCTTGGAAACCACCGACAAAAGGTGCGTCACCAATACTCCAGTTGGCAAATGCTTCTGCGCCTGGGGTCAGCATAATCTTCACGATCATCCAGATACCGATAATGATAAAGGCAATAATCGCGACAACTTTCACCAGAGAGAAGAAGAATTCAGATTCACCAAAGCCTTTAACTGTCAGGGCATTAATCCCAAAAATAATGGCCAGGAAAATTGCACTCCAATAAACACCAGGAATATCGGGAAACCAGAATTTCATGATGAACTGAACGGCAACCAGCTCAAAAGCTACGGTAATGGCCCAGTTGTACCAGTAGTTCCAGCCCAAGGCGAAACCAAAACCGCCCTCGACATATTTAGTGCCATAAGTGAAAAATGCACCCGAGGTGGGATTATGCGTGGCGAGTTCGCCCAAACTGGTCATCAAGAAATAAATCATGACACCAATCAGTGCATAAGCAAGTAGTGCTCCGCCTGGCCCGGCATTGGCAATGGTCGCACCCGAGGCCAGGAATAGACCTGTACCGATGGATCCGCCAATGGCGATCATATTCAGATGACGAGCACCCAGCTTACGCTGCAGCTGCATCGTATTTTGCGTTTCGCTCATCATGATTCCTTAACATTTTTTTGTGTGCTAGCGAACAGCACTTTAAAGCCTTGTTGATCCGCTTTCACTGTGCAGCGACCAAAGTTTTGTTCAATCAGGGTCGGGTAGTTTAAGAAACGGTTGGCCACGATCCAAAGCTCGCCACCTGATTTTAAATGACGACGCGAAGTTTTACACAAGGTTTCGCTGGCCGTGTAATCGGTCTCGATTCCCATATGAAAAGGCGGATTACTGACAATGGCATGCAAGAACAAGGGTGCATCAGCAATGCCAGTGACCGCTTTAATTTCGATCTGTTCAGGGCTAAGCTGGTTTTCATCAAAGGTCATTTGGGTGGAGGCCAGCGCAAAGGCATCCACATCCATGGCAAAAATCCGGTTTTTCGGATTCAACTTTGCCAGATACGCACTAATTACACCTGCGCCACAACCAAAGTCAGCGATTTTACCCGAGGTGACTTGTGATAAATAAGGTAATAAGGTGGCAGTCCCAATATCTAAACGGTTTTGACTAAACACGCCTGGCAGGGCACAAATATTCAGGTCACCATTCGGGGTCGAGACGCTATAACGCTGTGCCCAGTCAGCAAGTGATTTTTTCTCGACCGTGTGGTCTAGAACCAGTTGCCAAAGCTGGCAATGACGTGCGCTATCCAGTTTGAGGGTTTTACCATAAGGCTGCAACTGTTTGGCTGCACGCTCTATCCCGCCTTTCTTTTCACCGACCAGGAAAATACTGCTGCCCGGTTTAAGTTGTGCTGCCACATTATGCAGTAAATAATTGAGCAGTTCTTTAGACTTGGGTACAAAAATAACCGCCTGATCAAACTCAGCTTCAGGCATCTCTGCGCCAAAGTGGACATCTGCTTGTTGCGACTGGAAATATTGAAAATCATTAAAATTCCATGTCCAGACAGCGGGATTGATAGAGGCATCGAATTCAGCGAGTAGATCATCTGTCGGTGCATTAATGAGTAAGATGCGACCCGACAAAAAATCATATTGTCTTAATAAAACTTCGCTTTTAGGATCCATAGGTATCTCTCCAATATAAAGAACACTGCCTAAGTCTGACCTAGACAGTGTTCTTTGGACATGAAATTACTTCTTTGTTTCAGGAAGTACAACATTCAGAATAAGGGCAGCAATACCGCCAGTGGCAACGCCTGAGCTAAAGATATTACGGAATAACTCAGGAAGATGCTCAAGAATTTGTGGAACTTGTGCAACACCTAAACCCAGTGCCAGTGAAATCGCAATAATCAGCAGGGCACGGCGGTCCAGATGTACGCCAGACAGAATATTAATGCCGGAAGCTGCTACTGCACCAAACATCACCATCACTGCACCACCCAGTACCGCTTGCGGAACCGCCTGGATAATCCCGGCAACCGCAGGCAGCAAACCCAGAATGATCAGTAAAGCAGCAATCCAGATGCCGACATAACGGCTCGCTACACCCGTCAACTGAATCACACCGTTATTTTGTGCAAATACCGAACTTGGGAAGGTGTTAAAAATACCGGCAAGGAATGAATTGGCGCCATTGACCAGTACACCGCCTTTAATGCGCTGCATCCATTTTGGCCCATCGACTGGCTGGTTAGAAAGCTTTGAGGTCGCCGTGATATCGCCAATCGCTTCTAAAGAGGTCACCAGATAAATGAATGCCATCGGAATAAACAGGCTCCAGGAGAAGCTTAAACCGAAATGCATTGGAGTTGGAATCTGTACCAGTGGGGCATCTTTTAAGCCGGAAAAATCCAGATGGCCCATAAAGCCGGCCAGAATATAACCACAAACCAGGGCAATCAAAATGGCAGAACTTTTTACCCAGGTAATCCGGATACGGTTCAGGATAATGATCAGCGCCAAGACTGTGCAGGACATGATTAGGTTGTCTGCATTGGCAAAAGTTTTATCGCTCATGGCCTGATAACCACCGCCCATACTGATTAGACCTTCTTTAATTAAGGTTAAACCAATCAGAAGGACGACAATCCCGGTCACCAAAGGGGTAATCAGTTTTTTTATCCAAGGCAGAATCTGGGACACGCCCATTTCAATAAATGCACCTGCAATCACCACACCAAAAATTGCTGCCATGACTGACTCAACTGGCGTACCGGCAGCAACCATGGCTGAACCAATACCAATAATTGGGCCGATAAAGTTAAAGCTGGTTCCCTGAACAATCAACAGACCGGCACCAAAAGGTCCGACTTTTTTAGACTGTAAAAAAGTCGCGATACCCGAGATCACCAGGGACATGGACAAAATCATGTTGGTATCTTCTTTGGATACCCCAAGTGCCAGACAAATTAGCAAGCCAGGGGTCACGATCGGGACAATAATTGCCAATAAATGTTGGAATGCAGCTAAAAAAGCAATAAATGGTTTTGGACGATCATCCAGACCATATACCAGGTCGAGTTGATCTTTAGGAGGAGGAGATTGATTAAAATCAGACATGTGTCAATGCAAATTAAGGCAGGGTGGCGCTATTCTAATCGAGTTACACGCCTTTACAAAATCAAAAAAAGCCCATCTCCTTAAAAAAAGTTGAGGAGTGTGGTAACAGTGACTATAAAAGTTTTGTATTTTTCTGTATAATTTGCCCTCAAATTACATACGCATTGAATTTACATGTCAGATATTAAAACTCTCCGTAACATCGCCATTATTGCGCACGTCGATCATGGTAAAACCACTCTTGTAGACAAACTTTTGCAACAATCAGGTGCTCTCGGTGATCGCGCGGGTGAGATTGAGCGTGTCATGGATTCTGGCGCTATCGAAAGTGAACGTGGTATTACCATTCTTGCAAAAAACACTGCAATTAAATGGACGGATGCACGTACCAATACTGAATACCGTATTAACATCGTGGACACCCCGGGACACGCCGACTTCGGTGGTGAAGTTGAACGTGTAATGTCGATGGTTGACTGCGTGCTTCTTCTTGTCGATTCACAAGAAGGCCCGATGCCACAAACACGTTTTGTAACGCAAAAAGCGTTCGCACGTGGTTTGAAGCCAATCGTAATTATTAACAAAGTTGATAAGCCAAGCGCACGTCCAGACTGGGTGATTGACCAGGTATTCGATTTGTTCGATAACTTAGGTGGTTCTGACGAACAGTTAGACTTCCCGGTCGTTTATGCATCTGGTCTTCGTGGTGTGGCGGGTCCTTCTCCAGAAGAACTTGCTGACGACATGACGCCATTGTTCCAAACAATTGTAGACATCGTTGAACCGCCAGCAGTTGACGTTGATGGTCCATTCCAAATGCAAGTGTCTTCACTTGACTATAACAGCTTCGTAGGCGTTATCGGTGTTGGTCGTATTCAACGTGGTTCAGTTAAATTGAACACGCAAGTGACTGTAATCGATAAAGAAGGCAAAACACGTAACGGTCGTATCTTAAAAATCATGGGTTATCATGGTTTAGACCGTGTGGACATCGAAGAAGCCAATGCAGGTGATATCGTTTGCGTAACGGGTATCGATGCATTGAACATTTCTGACACGATTTGTGATCCGAAAGCTGTTGAAGCGCTTCCACCGCTTTCTGTAGATGAACCTACAGTCACAATGACATTCCAGGTAAACAACTCACCGTTTGCTGGTAAAGAAGGTAAATTCGTAACTTCACGTAACATTCGTGAGCGTCTAGATCGCGAATTGATCCACAACGTCGCATTACGTGTTGAAGACACTGACAGTCCTGACCGTTTCAAAGTATCTGGCCGTGGTGAACTTCACCTTTCAGTTTTAATTGAGAACATGCGCCGTGAAGGCTTCGAGATGGGTGTATCTCGTCCGCAAGTCATCTTGAAAGAAATTGACGGTCAAATGCAAGAACCGTACGAAAACGTGACGTTTGACGTTGAAGAACAGCACCAAGGTTCTGTAATGGAGCAAATGGGCAGCCGTAAAGGCGAGATGACCAATATGGAAGTTGACGGTAAAGGCCGTATCCGTATTGAAGCAACTGTTCCTTCACGTGGCTTGATCGGTTTCCGTTCTGAATTCATGACGATGACTTCAGGTACGGGTATCATGACATCAAGCTTCTCGCATTATGGTCCAATGAAACAAGGCCAAGTTGCGAAACGTCAAAACGGTGTGTTGATCTCTATGGTTCAAGGTACTTGCCTGGGCTATGCATTGTTCACATTACAAGACCGTGGTCGTCTATTCGCTAAGCCTCAGTTAGAAGTTTACGAAGGTATGATTATTGGTATTAACTCACGTTCTGACGACATGACTGTGAACCCGACTAAGGCAAAACAGTTAACCAACGTACGTGCATCTGGTACTGATGAAGCATTAACACTTGTTCCTGCAGTTGAATATACGCTTGAACAAGCGCTTGAATTCATTGAAGATGACGAACTAGTTGAAGTAACACCGAAGTCAATCCGTATCCGTAAGCGTTATTTGACTGAAAACGAACGTAAACGTAACCGTTCAGGTAAATAATCTGTAAATTATTGATCTAAGATTCCTAAAGCCGCAATCTTTTCAAAGGTTGCGGTTTTTTGTATTAAAATTTTAACTAGAACCATAAAACTTATAAAAAACATCACCTTATATGAAAATGAAATCACTTATAATTAATGTATAATTCATCACAAACTTTAAAATGAATTATTGGAGAAAAAATGAGTATTATTCAAGAATTTAAAGAGTTTGCTGTCAAAGGCAATGTGATGGACCTCGCGGTCGGTGTCATTATTGGTGGAGCATTTGGTAAAATTATTGATTCTTTTGTAAAAGATATCATCATGCCAATCGTTAGCTGGATTTTAGGTGGGGATGTTGACTATTCTAACTGGTTCCTGGTACTGGGTGATAATCCTAATAATGTCACTTCTTTGGCAAATGCACAGGCTGAAGGCCTGAATGTATTTGCTTATGGTAACTTCCTAACGATTCTGATTAATTTCCTGTTGTTGGCATGGGTGGTATTCTTACTTGTGAAAATGATGAATAAACTTCGTCGTAAACAGGCAGAAGAAGCACCTGCACCTGAAGCCACCCCTGAAGATATCGAATTACTGCGTGAAATTCGTGATGAATTGAAAAAACGTCCTGAAGCATAAGCGTTCTGACACAAATAAAAAAACGGCGCCTCTTGCGCCGTTTTTTTAATCCGCCTAAATCCCCCCTTTTGTTAAAGGGAGGTGGGGAGAGATTTATAAGATTAAAAATCCATTCGGAACTTAATTTCTACCAAATGAAAACCAAACTGGCTTTTGACCGGACCATGTAAGACCCGTTCAGCAGCCGTAAACACCAGCTTATCAATGACAGGCACCAGTTGGCCTTTTTTCACTTCGCCCAGTTCTCCGCCACGCTTGGCAGAATTACAGGTTGAATATTGTCTGGCGATTTTATTAAAGTCAGCGCCACTCAAAATCTTCTTTTTAAGCTGCTCGGCAGTTTCTTTATCTTTAACCAGAATATGACGCACAATGGCTGTTTTCATGACTTTTTCCCTTGTACAGTTGCCAGTTTTTTGACAGGGAGTTGCATCTTTTTCAAAGGCTGACATTCTGGACAGAACACAGAAGCACGTTGTCCCAGTTTAATATTTTCAAGCGTGGTCTCACAGTTCACGCACATTTCCCCGGCACGACCATAGGCCAGCAGCGTTTGCTGAAAATAGCCATTTTCCCCCATGGCGTTGGTGTAATCCCGTAATGTCGACCCGCCTAAATCAATGGCCTGTTTTAATATGCGCTTGATTTCCAGCACTAATTTTTCGATCTGTGCCAAGCTTAAAGTCGAGGCGGGTTGTGCTGGATGAATGCCCATATTGAACAGACTTTCGGTTGCATAAATATTGCCGACACCTACCACCACATGGTTATCCATAATCGCAACTTTGGTGCCAACATTTTTATTTTTCAATTTTTCAAATAAATACTGAGAATTAAAATTTTCACTCAGGGGTTCTGGTCCCAGCGTATCAATCAGTTTGCTTTGTGACTGCGCATCCAGCCATAAAATACAGCCAAAACGACGCGGATCATGATAACGCAGTTCAATATCATCAAACTGAATAATCAGATGATCATGTTTGCGTAATTCTTCAGTTGTTTCACACAAACGAAAGCTGCCAGACATGCCTAAATGCCAGAGCATGGTGTCGTGCTCAAACTCAGCCAGAATATATTTGGAACGGCGCGACAGGTTGAGTAATTTCTGCCCGACCAGCTTTTGTATATTTTCGGGAATGGGCCAGCGCAAACTTGACTGACGGATTTCAACCCGTTTTACACGTTGTTCTAATAAGGGTAATAAACTGGTTTTGGTGGTTTCTACTTCTGGTAATTCAGGCATAACACATCAGAGGCGAGGGAGATGCAGCTAATATTGGGCGAATTTACGGAGATTACAAGTCTTAATGGGGATGCAACCATTAGAAAATGACTGGGGATTTCATGTTTATTGGAGGTGTAAGAGCTTAAAGAATAAGCTGTTTTTTTGCATGTTTAGACCAAAAATTAAAGAAATAAAAGGAATGCAAAAATAAATAAATCCTAAGTTTTTGAAAAACATATAAATAATTTAACTATTTTGAAATAAAATTATATTTTTTGTATTAAGGCATAACTAAAAGTTTAATCAATAATAAAAAAAATAATAAGAATTTATAGGAAAAGTTATGTAAATTCATGCACCTAATAGCAATTTTAAAAACCTTGCTTGTTTTTCTCTCCGAATGTTTAGGTTTTACATGAAATATTTAGGTTTCGCTTTATTGTCATTAATGGCTGCCATGACAACCGCGCAGGCAGAATCTGCATTTGATCCGCAAGGTCAATATTTACTGGGGGACTGGAATGGTCAACGTACAGAACTGGCTCAGCAAGGAATTAAATTTGAAGCCAATCTGCTAACTGATACAGCCTATCTTGCGGATGGTGGCCGGAATGCAGGCGCAGATCCATTAACTTCTGCCCAGTTATGGTTGGGAACTCAACTGGACCTGGAAAAACTGGCAGGATGGAACGGTGTCACGGTACGTGCTGCAATGAGTGCGCGCCAAGGCCAAAGTACGTCTATCCGTGATTTGCAAGATCCATCAGCGCCACAGATGGCCAATGCACAAGGTACGTTTGGGCGTGGCAATCAGGATAGCCGTCTGAGTGAACTTTCGATTGAAAAGAATTATAAAGAGCAAGGACTGAGTATTAAGGCTGGCCGTTTGGGTCTGGGCATGGACTTTAATGTGATGGCCTGTGACTTTGCCAGTACAGCATTTTGTGCTGCGCAGATGGGTAAATGGCAAGGCAATATCTGGATGAACACGCCAGTATCACAATGGGGTGCGCGTATAAAGCAGCAGCTAAACCCTGAACTTGCAGTACAAGTCGGTGTTTATGAGTTTAATCCGGACAATGGCAATGGTGCTAAAGAAGGTCAAGGCTGGAGTTTGGATACTAAGCATGCCGATGGCGTGACCATTCCAGCAGAAATTGTATGGACACCCAAATCACTCATCAATAACTTGCCGGGTAGCTACCGTGTGGGTGGGATGTACAATACTGCGGATGATCCAATCAATCAAAAAGATATTGTCACTGGCCAAGCTGAAGATCGTACCTTTGCAGGCTGGTTGGCCATCGAACAGCAATTAACTTCAACAGGTCAGGGGCGTCAGGGCCTGCATTCATTTGCCAATTTCACCTGGCATGACCGTGTAACCAATAAAGTCGATCATTCACAACAGCTTGGGGTGAAATATATTGGCCTGCTCGACAGTCAACCGAATGATATTTTGGGTCTGGCAGTTAACCGTGTGCACGTGAATAATCGCTTTGCAGATTCGCGTCCAGCATTCAATGCCGATGCAGAATACAATATCGAACTCAACTATAGCTATAATGCAACAAAGTGGCTGATGCTACGTCCAAACCTGCAATATGTAGTCAATCCAGGGGCAACCAACAACGTAGATAATGCACTGCTACTTGGTTTAACCAGCCGCATCATCTTCTAAAAAGTGATCGTTCAAGTTATAACTAAACAGGCTTTTTAAAGCCTGTTTTTTATTGCCCGATCATACTTCACATGAATAAAGAGGGATTGCCACGTGACATTATTATTTCAACCGCTAAAGTTTGGTTCATTATCACTCAGCAATAAAATTATTATTGCACCCATGTGTCAATATTCAGCCACAGATGAGGGTGAAATCACGTATTGGCATGAGCAGCAATGGGCGAATTATGCGCTCTCTGGTGCCGGACTCTGTATTGTCGAGGCGACTGCCGTACAACCAGAAGGTCGTATCAGTTATGCAGACCTGGGATTGTGGAATGATCAGCAAGCTGCCCAGATCAAAGCATTATTGGCCAAAGTTAAATCTATATCGCCAATGCCATTTGCTATTCAGCTTGCACATGCCGGACGTAAAGCCTCTACAGATAAACCATGGGCAGGTAGAGGCCAGTTTAAACCGGATGAGGCACATGGCTGGCAAACTGTTTCTGCCAGTGATCTTCCTTTTCAGACAGACGAACATCCTCCTAAAGCGCTGAATCAGGCAGAGATTGATCAGGTCATTGCAAACTTTGCAGAAAGTGCCAAACGCGCAGTTGATGCAGGCTTTGACCTGATTGAACTACATGCAGCACATGGTTATCTGTTACATCAGTTTATGTCGCCACTTTCCAATAAGCGTGAGGATAAATATGGCGGTTCACTGGAAAACCGGATTCGCCTGACGCTGGAAGTATTGCAAGCGATGAAGGCAGCAGTTCCGGAAGATTATCCAATCGGAGTGCGTATTTCAGCGAGTGACTGGATGGAGCATGAGGATAGCTGGAATATTGATTCTTCGGTTGAACTCTCTAAAGCCCTCGAAGCGATGGGCGCAGCTTATATTCATATTTCCAGTGCCGGTTTACATGTCAAACAGAACATTGATGTGAAACCGAACTATCAAGTACCTTTTGCAGATATCATCAAAAAAGCCGTCAATATTCCGGTAATTGCTGTAGGTTTAATTACCGAAGCAGAACAGGCAGAACATATTCTGCAAAAAGGGCAGGCCGATGCTATCGCTATTGCACGGGCGATTCTCTACGATCCACATTGGCCTTGGCATGCAGCTGCGGCACTTGAAGAAAAACTAAAGATTTCACCCCAATATCTTCGCAGTGCCCCGCATGGTCTAAACCATCTGTTTGAGCCTTTTTAACAATCTTTTCTAAGCAGGAAGGTCGTATAATAGTCACTCATTGCAAATGAGGACGCTGCATTATGATTTTTGCGGTCATTGTGCCCATTTTTTTATTGTTGGCACTGGGTTATCTGACTGTAAAAAGTCAAGTGTTAGACAAAGAGCAAGTGGGTACAGTCGGTGCTTTTGTCATTAAAGTGGCGTTGCCTCTGCTGTTTTTCCAGTCTCTCGCCTCTAAAGACCTGCATGAAATCTGGTATTTTGAATACTTTGCGGTGTATAGCAGCGTAACTTTACTGCTCTATGGTAGCGGTTTCTGGATGATGCGCCGTTATTTTCAGAATACGCATTCGCAGAGTGCAGTATTGTCACTGGGCGCCGCGATGTCGAATACCGGACTTATTGGTACGGCCGTGCTTAGTCTGTTAATCGGGCAGCAGGCCATGACTTATACTTCTTTGGTGGTCATCATTGAAAGTATGTTGCTGATTCCTTTGGTACTGGTCATGGCTGCGCTGGGAACACAGCATCAGGCAAATCTTGGCTCCATTTTTAAAAGTGTGGTGCTGACTTTAGTAACAAACCCCTTATTTATGGGGGTCGTACTGGGTATGGCCTGTGCGATTTTCCAGATTAAAATTCCGCTCTATATCGATCAGGTTTTTGCCTTGATCGGACAGACAGCATCGCCATTGGCCTTGTTTGCAATTGGTGGCGGTATTGTGGGAATGAGCCTGAAATACGTTAATCTGCAAAGTTTCTATCTGGTGTTTTCTAACAACATTATGATGCCGCTGCTGATGTATCTTGGCCTCAGTCAATTGACCAGTTTAAGTCAGGAAATGGTTCATGCGGGTACTTTGATTGCTGCCTTACCGATGCCAACGATCTTCGGTATGTTGGGACAGGCCTATGGTTTAAATGATCGAGCCTTAACACCATTGCTAATGAGCACCATTGCTGGTTTTATCGTGACCAGCGGCTTGATTGCCTTGTGGTGGGGATAGCTCATTCCAGGATTGATTCTCTCCTTATAAAAAGCCCCATATTGGCATTTTCTTTTTTAAATTCATGATTATATCTGATAGATGAAAAACTCATCCGCAACTGTTTGAGGCATGCGGTGTATTGCACCGCAAGATTAAAAATGATTGTTTTTGCGACAAATTTACCAGTGGATGCTGGCTGACGAGTTTTTGCGGTGAAAAGTGGAGCTTCGCAAGATGCTTTTCTTGCGAAGCTCCGCTTTTCATTGGGGCGAAACCAAATTAACTCTTTTTGGCAGGTATTTTTTTCTGCTCCGCCATCATTTTGTCTACTGCTGCCAAAGACTCTTTAGCCTGCGGAATATTTTGCTGTGCCAATGCAGCAAAGATTTTTTTCGCTTCAGGCAAGTTTTGCTGCACGATACTGCCATTGGCAAACATATTGCCGACAGCCATCAGGGCAGGGATATAGCCTTTTTTCGCCAGATCCTGAATACTGCTTAAACCTTGCTGAATCGGTTTTTCATCTTTGTTTTTAAAACCAGAGCTGATGTCATATAAGGCTTTGGCGTGAATCGCTTGCATATTACCTTTTGTGATTAATGGTTGCAGCTTTTGTAGTCCGATTTTATTTGAGGCAGGGGTATTTTCAGCAAATAACAGCACAGCCAGATCTACACTGGCATCATCAAAGTTGGCTGCTGAGGCACGTTCCAGATACTGTTTGGCTTTGCTTAAATCCTGCTTTAGTCCTAATGTACCCGCCGCATAATTTTTGCCCAGTACATAATTGGCCACAGGGTAACCTTTGCTGGCTGCCTGTTCATAAAGCTGGATGGCTTTTTTCTCGTCTTTGGCAGTGCCCTGGCCGGTCTGGGTTAAATAGCCTAAGTTATATATGGCTTGGGCATTTCCCTGACTAGCCAATTGATTTAAAGCGTCATAGGCGCCTTTGAAATTATTGGCTTTCACCATGGCTTCAATTTTTACAAACTGGGGGTCAGCCTGATCTTTTACAGTATTTGCCAGAGTGAATTGCGCAGAAACTGCAAGAACAGTAGCGAGTATTAACTTTTTCATGGTTCCTATAACCTTATTATTGCTGGCACCTAAGTCCTTGGTGCGGTTTTAATCATTTTCACTTACATCATAAAAGGATTTTGTGCTTTGTAAATATACAATTTGTCATTAGAGTTCTTTCATAAATCATTTTTTAATTATTATAAATGAAATTCTATCTTCTTGTCGGAGACTTGCGCAGCATGCTCCTCCTCCCGAAGGGAGAAGGAGCGTTCAACCTCTATTTAAATATGAATAAAATTATCATTTCTTGAGTTATGAAAGGGATTTAATCAAAATAAATCATCAAAGCAGGATATACCGATTTAACCAGATCACTGATCTGGATAACTTTCCTATCAATCATTCAGATATTGAAAGGATTACTTTGCTTAAAGGAACTTCTCTGGTTAAATCTCGGTTTAAATCAGCCTCCCAGGATTGAGCCATGTTTGTCAAAACGATTAAACGCCACTATGACAGAATTAACGTAGATGACACGATTGCGGATGAAGACAAGATTGACGCACTGCTGATGAAGCTCGGTGCAGAATTTTTGATTAGTCAGGAAGACCGGGTCTACACCTTTCAAAAAGGTGAATTAACCACAAAATTTGATGCCAAACATGCTCGTGCTTATCACTTCAAAGATTATGTGGTGAAAGATATGAATAAGCTGTTTCATGGTTTCTAAAACAAAAAAAGCCAAGAGTTAAGTCTTGGCTTTTTTAGGGCCTAAACCGGAATTATTGCGGACGTGCTACATCACCGCTCAAAGCTTCAGGAAGTTCCAGAACCTCTAGACCCAACTCGGCCAATGCTTCAGGTTTGGCTACGACCAAGGCTTTATAGCCATCCTTCAGACTGATGCTATTCACGACTTCAACATTGTTGTTGAGCTGAGTGCCGACTACAGGTGCTTCACCCGTCGCTTGAATCAGATGCAGCCAATGTTTTGGCTTGGCTTTAAACCATAAGCGTGCAATGACTTCCTGACCTAAATAACAACCTTTGTCATAGTGAATGCTTTCACGTTGATGTAAGCGCAATTCCTGTGGTTGAAACAGGGTCGCAGTGGCCGCCTGAATCCAGGCCTGACCTGATTCAATGGCTTGCTGCTCCCAGGTCGCCACATCGGTTTCAGTTGCAACAAAGTCAGTATGAATATCATTGATCACAGGATAAACCGCACCGACCAGTTCCAGTTTCATTTTTGAAAAGGCACCAAATTTTTTAATATGATTCGCCAGTTCAGTGGCCTGATCGTCAGTACTTACAATTTCAAAGCTTTCCGGACTGAGCTTTTTAAGCCATAAGCCAAATTGAATACGGCCTTTCAAGCTACAGATCGCGGTATAACGTGTCTGGTTTTTAGCCAATGTTTCAGTATTCAAAGTCACCTGACCTTGAAGGAATTTTTGTGCATCAACACCATTCAGACTAAACAATGTAAAAGCAGGAGACGTTGCCATGATAAGCCCCAGTTTGAATACTATAAATCAATGCAGTTATTGTGCAGCAAGCATCAAATAGAGGCAAACAAAAAAGCCGACAATCTAAATCATCGGCTTTTATGGAATGATAATATTTAGTGGTGATGGCTAGCCGGCAATGGCGAATCACAAGGGAATTTACCGCCACAAATCCGAACATATTCCATCATGCCCTGATCTTCATGATCGAGAATATGACAATGCTGTACAAAATCACCTTCAAATTTCTTGTAATGGCTGCGGACAATTACCTGATACCCCTGTTTAACAAAGATTGTATCTTTAAACTGTCCTTTTAAGCCGCGGTATTGAATATCTTCCAGATTAGGATTTGGATCTACTGCCAGCGGAATATCGCTGACATCCTTACCCGTTGGATCCAGCACTTTTACAATCTGGAAGGGGTTCACATGGATATGATAAGGATGATTCAGGTTATTACTGCTAAGAATCCATTCATCAATTTGCCCAAATTCCAGTTTCCGTACATATGCACCTTCTACTGCATCCGCGCCGGTAAAGAGGTCACCAAAACTATAGATTCCCTCAATATCACTGTAACGGTAGCCAAATTTACCATTTGGACCAAAGCTGGCATCGAAGGTTGAGCGTTGTGGTGGACGGTTCTTTAAGCGATTTTCAATTTCAGTGGTCATCAGCGATGGGTGGTCGATAAAGGCAGAAAGTTTTAACTGTGAGAGCTGGGTCTGAATTTCTTTGTTTAAGCCAATTTTCTGTGCCTGAGCTTGTAAAAACTGGGCTGGCGTTTGCGCTTTTAATTTACTCGTTTTGACATTCACCCATCCCAGTAGTTGGGCATTTAACGTATTACCCGGAGCGAGTTGAGGGGTAATTTGTCCGGATGTAGGGATGGCATTGATTTCATCATCAATGTTCAAGTTGGTGTCAAAAATACAGTATCTATTCGTGCTTGGGAAGGCGACCATTGCATCGTGACGGTAACCGGGTTGAAATATCGAGATTCTACGTGTCTGCACATGATCCATGGTTAAACCATCCTGAGCAATGGTATAGACCGGCAAGCTGGTGAGCTGATCAAAATCTGCTTTTTTGTCTTCTTCCTGAAATTCAGAACAAGCTTTAATGGTTTGTTCAGCGGTAAATTTTTGTGATTTTGGCAGTTCCTTAATAATAAGACCAAGGGTGTCGCGAACACCACCATGAATCATACGCCAGCGCTTAAACTGGTTTTGCTCAACTTGAATCTCGCCATGTACTTTGCCATTAATCGAGGTGTAATAATGATTTGCTCCCCATGAATTAAAGGCATTCAGGCCTTGATAATCTTCCAGCATACCGACTTCACCAGCATCACAATTATTGAGATTGGTCGTGCCTGCCGGGTGAGTGCATCGATACTGAATTTGCTGAAACAGGAGGATATTTTCATTAGAATAGCTGTTCTTGCCTTTATCTTTCCACAGAATATCCATGTCTCCCGTCGATGTGATTTTGCCATTCCTGACTTGAGGAATACGGCTGCCTTCTACGATTAATGGGCCAGCCATGCCGCTAGAGACCTGAATAGCCGTTGAACCATGTAGATGAGCGTGATACCAGTAAGTACCCGCAGGATGATTTGGTTCCATTTTGAATTGATAGTCAAATTTTTCCTGTGGTTTGAACTTCAGGAAAACATTGTCGCTATTGCCTTGCGGGCTGACCCAGAGGCCATGAGTGTGCAGATTGGTGGTATTAAAACAATGCGGGTCATTCGCATCGAGAATATGTTCTGGGCAGGTTGCTGTGGACTCCGTGGGCAGTTGGTTATTCAAATGCACAGAAAAGGTTTCTCCCTGTTTGACCCGAATCTGTGGCCCAACCAGCCGGTCTTCGACATATTCACCTGCTTTTTTCTTATTAAATAAACTGGGCTTGGTCACATAGCCACGGAGCACCAGTTGATCCCATGTTCCTTTTCTGGGGTTATACAACTTATCCGTTTTATACGCGATGATCAGTTCGTATTTGCCTTTGGCATTTTTCTGTAGCAATGGCGGATTACTGATCAGAGAATCCGGTGCAGTTGGAGCAGGTGGTGGCTGAGTCGGGTTGTTTGGGTTACTTGGATTTGACGGATTATTTGGATTTGAAGGGTTATAGGGGTTAGGAGGATTTTTAGCTCCATTCCAGTTTGATGCCAGTACGGCTATGACCGCTGCTATGACACCGATAATCGCAAGCTGTAACATCGTAATCACCTTTATCTACTTTTGTGATGAGTATTGTTGTTGTGAAGTAATTACTGTTTAGATTTACTTAATTGAGAGAAAAACTGTTATCACCAAATTAGGGGGAGGCAGATAAACGGTATGTCTAAAGTATTTTTTCTTTGGTGTTGAATGTGCTAATTTTTATGTAAATCTTTAATTATTCGATAATATTTATACATATTAAAATAGTTGTAAAATTTGTAAGAAAGTCTTACGAAAATTATGGAATTGAATCAGGACACAGCTTTTAAATGGTTCTATCGCTGAAATACGATGATTTTCGGAATTATTGTATAAGGATGTTTTGAAGATATGCTTAATATCCAGTTTTTATCAACAAGCCGCTTGCATATAAAGACCTAAATGTAAGAGAAGAGACTTATTTGGCTTTTAATAGTTGGCTTTTAATCGGTTATAGGGTCTATTCGCTGCTTAAAATACAGCTCATAAAAGTTGCATGAATATGAAATAAAGCCTGTTTATTGCGCCTATATGTTGATTATTTTTTATGCTGTTGTGAGTGTCTCATACTAAAGAATGAGATGAATTTTCTACGATTTTTCAAAAAAATAGAAGTTTAGAGCCAAAATTCTAAAGGCCAGATAACAAATTTATTGAAATAGACCGATTTCTATAATTAAACTATTGAAAATTATAAGATTTGGGAAATGGACTTTCGGCAGCGTACAATGCCTTAATTAAAAAACAAGTCATCAATAAATTTTGATGTGCAAAAAAGAGTAATAAACGAGGGCAGGCAAGCTATGAACAACAACTACCGTAAACCGCTGCAATCCACCCAGCTGGAATATTATGACGTGCGTCAGGCCGTAGAAGATATTCAGCCAGGCGCATATGCCAAACTTCCTTATACCTCCAAAGTGCTTGCTGAGCAGCTGGTTCGTCGTTGTGATCCTGCCATTTTAGAACAGTCTTTGCGCCAGCTGATTGAGCGTAAACAGGAACATGATTTTCCATGGTATCCGGCACGTGTGGTCTGTCACGACATCTTGGGACAAACAGCTTTGGTCGATCTTGCCGGCTTACGTGATGCAATTGCAGAACAGGGCGGTGACCCGGCTAAAGTCAATCCAGTGGTACCGACCCAGCTGATTGTCGATCACTCGCTCGCAGTGGAATTTGGCGGTTTTGATCCGGATGCTTTTGAGAAAAACCGTGCCATTGAAGACCGTCGTAATGAAGACCGTTTCCATTTTATTGAATGGACCAAAACTGCCTTTGAAAATGTCGATGTGATTCCGGCCGGTAATGGCATCATGCACCAGATCAACCTGGAGAAAATGTCTCCGGTGATTCAAAACCGTGATGGCCTGGCATTCCCGGACACCTGTGTCGGTACAGATTCACATACCCCACATACTGATGCGCTTGGCGTGATCTCGATTGGTGTTGGCGGCTTGGAAGCGGAAAATGTGATGCTGGGCCGTGCGTCTTGGATGCGTCTGCCGGATATTATTGGGGTGGAATTCGTTGGTCAGCGTCAGCCGGGCATTACCGCAACCGATATTGTGTTGGCACTGACAGAATTCCTGCGTAAAGAACGTGTGGTCGGGGCATACTTAGAATTTTTCGGTGAAGGTGCAGACAGCATGTCAGTGGGTGATCGTGCCACGATTTCCAACATGACTCCGGAATACGGTGCAACCGCTGCGATGTTCTATATCGATCAGAACACCATTGATTATCTGACTTTGACTGGTCGTGAAGCAGAGCAAGTCAAACTGGTGGAAACCTATGCCAAAGAGATTGGTCTGTGGGCATCGGATATGACTCAGGCAGAATATCCACGTGTATTGCGTTTTGATCTTTCAACAGTAACCCGTAACATTGCTGGCCCATCCAATCCACATGCTCGTGTCTCGACATCTGACTTAAAAGAAAAAGGCATTGCAGGTAATCTAGAAGCTGCACGTGCGCAAGAGGCTGAAGGTTTAATGCCAGATGGCGCGGTGATTATCGCGGCGATTACCTCATGTACCAATACCTCAAACCCGCGAAATACCGTGGCGGCAGGTTTGCTGGCACGTAAAGCCAATGAACTCGGTTTAGTCCGTAAGCCTTGGGTGAAATCTTCTTTTGCACCGGGTTCTAAAGCGGCTGCTTTGTATTTGGAAGAAGCTGGCGTTTTAAAAGATTTAGAAAAACTGGGCTTTGGTATCGTGGCTTATGCATGTACTACCTGTAACGGCATGTCGGGCGCACTAGATCCAAAAATTCAGCAAGAAATTATTGACCGTGACCTGTATGCCACAGCGGTATTGTCGGGCAACCGTAATTTCGATGGCCGTATCCATCCTTATGCGAAGCAGGCTTTTCTGGCATCTCCACCACTGGTGGTGGCGTATGCGATTGCCGGTACGATTCGTTTTGATATCGAAACGGATTCACTTGGTAATGACAAAGATGGCAACCCGATTTATCTAAAAGACATCTGGCCATCGGATGAAGAAATTGATGCACTGGTGAAAGAAGCAGTGAAGCCGGAACAGTTCCGTCAAATCTATATTCCGATGTTTGACTTGGGTGTGAATGAAAAGGCAGCAAGCCCGCTATATGACTGGCGTCCGCAAAGTACCTATATCCGCCGTCCGCCGTATTGGGAAGGTGCTCTCGCTGCACCACGTACCTTAGCCAATATGCGTCCACTGGCGATCTTGGGTGATAACATCACCACCGATCATTTGTCACCATCCAATGCGATTGTGCTCGACAGTGCTTCAGGCGAATACCTGAAAAAAATGGGCGTGCCTGAGGAAGACTTTAACTCTTATGCAACGCATCGTGGTGATCACCTGACCACGCAACGTGCAACTTTTGCCAACCCGAAACTGTTTAATGAAATGGTGGTGCGTTCTGATGGCAGCATCAAGCAGGGTTCGAAAGCACGTGTTGAGCCTGAAGGTGAAGTGATGCGGATGTGGGAAGCGATTGAAACTTACATGAACCGTAAACAGCCGTTGATCATTATTGCCGGTAAGGATTATGGTCAGGGTTCGAGTCGTGACTGGGCAGCGAAAGGTGTACGTCTGGCTGGTGTGGAAGCGATTGTAGCGGAAGGTTTTGAGCGTATTCACCGTACCAATTTGGTCGGGATGGGCGTGTTGCCGCTTGAGTTTAAGCCGGGTACAGATCGTAAGACTTTAGGTCTTGATGGTACAGAGTTGTATAGCGTGATTGGTAATATCGCGCCACGTTCGACTTTGACTTTGGTGATTGAGCGTTCAACCGATGATGGTAAGAACCAGATTATTGAAGTGCCTGTGACTTGCCGTCTGGATACTGAAGAAGAAGTGCATGTGTATGAAGCGGGTGGGGTGTTGCAACGCTTTGCACAGGACTTTTTAGAAGGGAATGTGGCTTGATGATTTCAATTGGTCTTATTTGATTTTAATATATAAAAAACCTACATTTATGTAGGTTTTTTATTTGTGAAATTTTATGTACGTTCAACCAGAAATACAGAATAGATTAGATATCTTGTTTAAAGATTTTACCTATGCAGATCCAATATCTGAAAATTTGATTGATGATAAATCTTATATTTCTATTTCTCGTGAGGACTTTCCTGTTGAAGCTATTTTACTGTTTACCTTACATAAAATATGTAAATTCAGTTCTATTTATAGATGGGATAAGATGCATTGGGGAATAGTTTTTAAATATAAAGGTATTGTGAATATGATAAGTTCACATAAATTTGGTTTGAGAATTTATAGTCAAAAAGTAGATGGAAGTACAAATCATAAAGAGGTCATAAATAAACTAAAGAAGAATATTAAGTTTATCGAGACAAAAATATTAGCTCAATATGCTGAAGAACAAATTAATTCAAGCAATTTTACGATTCAAAATAACTTTCATAAGTTAGATAATCAGTACATGTACTTTCGTTATGAAGCTCAAAAATTGTTCGCTAAAGAAATTACCAGGAAAGATAAAGATTTTAAGAAAGTACTTTCAAATTATCTTAGGAAAAAAGATTTGGAAAGAGAAGCTGTATATAACGCACTTTCAATGATTGATTCATATTTTAGTAGATTAGAGCATGTATTGGTTTTAATACTTCCATTTGCAAAAAAAAGATTCAAAATATGAAATTAAAAAAATCATTGGTCAATTTTGGTCTGAAAAATATATTGAAGTGTTAGGATGCAAAGGTTTATCCAAAAAGATTTATGACAATCTAATTCAAATAAAAGAAAAATATCGTAACACTTTTGCTCATGGTGGATTTGAAAAAAAGAGTCAATCATTTCATTTCCATTTAGAGGGATATGGAGCAGTTCCTGCAACAATGTCTGATTATAAAAATAGCGTCCACTTTACCTCAACTCCTTTAAATGAAGATAAGTTTATTGAAATTGTAAAGATTTTTGACGAGCTTGATAGGTATATCGAAGAAAACTTGGTAGCAGGGTGGAAGTTTTGTCAAAGCGGATTGGATTTGATAATGGATAGATCTTCGTTGAAGAATATGCTTGAAGTTTCTCAAGATCCAGATAATTTCGAGCATTGGCTACAAAATGAGAATGAGAGGTTATGTAATTATATCAATGCTGATTATTAGAACTAACTTAGTGACTAATAGCTAGTCTTCTAGTCTTCGCCCAAACGACACTATCATTTACAAAAATGGACAATAGACATTCATCACCAGAGGGTTATACTAGACGGACCATTTCTAAAACCATGGAGAACAAAGATGGTTACTGCTGGCGAAAAACCCGGAACAGGCTTCTATTTTTGTGTTCAATGCGGACACCGCACCTACTTAGAAATTGGTACTGATCGTTTACCACCGTGTACCAAATGCCAAGGCAATCAATTTAACAATAAGAATGCCTAAGCAAACAACTCAAACAGTTACCCTCTGTTTTGAATGAAAGCCCTATTACTCGATAGGGCTTTTTGCTATCTAAACATCCCTATTTATAGCTTGAAATTGATTGAAAGTTGATCAATGAAACCCCATGTAAAAGCCTAAATTCACAGTGTTTAGGGCAGCTCAATTGCAACATTATCTTGATCTTAATCACGACTCAGGTGTTGCCAATTACGAGATTGGTAACGAATTTATTCGCGTGCAATTTAAGAAAACCTCGAAAGTTTATACTTATAGTTATAGTAGTGCCGGTGATCAGCATGTCGAAAACATGAAACAGCTCGCCCGATATGGCGATGGCCTGAATGCCTATATCAACCAACATACCCGTCAGCTTTTTGTACGCTAAAACTGGTCTGCTTCTTGCTTCAATCAAAGTCCTAATCGGCAAATATTTAATAACAGCTAAATATCTGCCTTGAAATAGTGCATGTGCACATATTGGAAAGAGGTCAAACGCATATGGAAATCAGAGAGTACGCACCAGAATCAGGAAAATTAAGCAAAAAAGCCCACTTTTATTCCGCATGGCCATTAATTCTGATCCTGTTTGGGGGCGCAATTGGCTTGCTCTACGGCGTGATGGCATATTTACTGAATCTGAAAATCTATAGCTCTGAACTGACGAGACTCAATAAAGTTCTGGCCAATCTGCTGTGCGGGATGACCGCAATCAGTATCTGGTGGTTTAGCGCACAATGGATTCAGGCTGCTTTGTTTCAATAAATAGTCATCATGTCTTGAAGATAAATTGCAATAAAGGCCATTTTTATAGAATAAAAAAGCGTAAAAAATGAAGAATAGAATTTATTTCCCTAAATTTGGTTTAATAATGAAATAAATTTTCAAAAAATCTAAAAATTAAAAAAACATAGGAAATTAATCCCGTTCATTTTTGCCTAATATAGCTTTCAAGGGTGTGATGGGATCGGAAAGAGTAGCATGCTGTGAGCGGCGCAAAACGCGAGTGCAGTACGAACCCAAAAGGTCTCGATCCGGCTTAGGACGCTATAGACCACAAGTTTATAGGCTATAAGATCAAGTCTTATAAAGATTGATAGTTGAAGTAAACCATTAGACGTTTTCCCAACACCCTAAAAAATTCTCCAGCAGTGCAAATATGATAAATCATTAAAATAACAATAAATCAAAAGCTTAAACCAAGATTCAATTCAAGCATGATACAAATCAGTTCTCATTTTCCCAGATCAAATCTGTTATTTTTAAAGCATCAGCTGCGCCCAGTGGGGAATTATGATGAATCTCGATATCTGGTGCCGTTTTTTACTGTTTTGCACACTCATTAATTATGTCATTCTCATGATCTGGTTCATGGTCTTTATTTTTGCTCGAAACTGGATGAAGCAGGTGCATGGAAAATGGTTTCGGCTGTCAGATGCCAGTTTTGATGTGATTCATTATTCAGGAATGGCTGTGTATAAAATTGGCATTCTGCTGTTTAACCTGACGCCGTTAATTGCAATCTATCTGATAAATCAAGGTTAAGTACGATGTTGTGATTGAATCTTCGAGTGATAAAAATAAGATTGAATTAGTATCATTTTATCGCTACTTGATAGCGTGGCAGGATCAATAAGAACGAAAAAAGATTTCAAAGGAGTTGAAGGATGAATCAATTCAAACCGGCCCTGATTTTAGGCGCCTTGATCGGCTTGGGAATGATTATTGCAGGATGGATTCTGGGCAATAGCGCGCTGAAAATTAAACAGTATGAACGTATAGTTTCGGTCAAAGGCTTGTCGGAACGCGAAGTCAAAGCCGATGTGGCGGTATGGCCAATCCGCTTTAATGCCGGCAGTCAGGATTTGGCCGAATTGTACGATACCATGCAAAACAATACCCAGGAAATTCAGACCTTTCTAAAAAATGAAGGTTTTAGTGCCGAAGAGATCACCAGTGCTTCACCGAGTATTACCGATAAATACGCCCAGCAATACGGCGGTGATGCCAATGTCGCACTGCGCTATACTGCCAGTCAGACCATTACCGTCTATACCCACAACATCGATGCAGTACGCAAGGCACAAAGCCGTCTGATGGCTTTGGGTCGAAAAGGCATTGCCTTTGCTGGAGATGATTCCGGACAAAGAACCGAATATTTATTTACTAAGTTGAATGACATTAAGCCGGCGATGATTGAACAAGCCACCGAAAATGCCCGCAGTGTGGCAGAAAAATTTGCCGCAGATTCAAAAAGCAGTCTGGGGAAAATCAAGTCCGCCAATCAGGGCATGTTTAGTATCGAAGATCGCGACAGCAATACCCCCTATTTGAAAAAAGTCCGTGTAGTTTCGACGGTGGATTATTATCTGGCAGATTAATTTATCTGGCTATGCGCGGTGATTGACAGGTTAAATACAGCTTGTTATTTTGCGCGCATTGTTCCAGATGCTGTATTCCTAAAATGCCCATCAACCCCGACTTTGTCTATTGCCCACCGCAAGAACCGTTGCATATTGTTTATGAAGATGATGATCTGGTGGTGATTGAAAAGCCGGCCGGATTATTGTCGGTTCCCGGGCGTTTAGCTGAACATCATGACAGTGCTTATTTGCGGGTTCTGGACCAGTATCCGCAGGCTAAAATCACCCATCGTCTGGATATGGCCACTTCAGGTATTTTGATGTTTGCCAAACACCGTGATGCAGAAGTGGCGGTGAGTAAAATGTTTCAGGCACGTACCGTGCATAAAAATTATGTCGCACTGGTACAAGGCAAACTTGAAGGTCAGGGCAGCGTCGAAGTGCCTTTGATGACCGACTGGGAAAACCGTCCGCGTCAGATGGTGCATTATGAACTGGGCAAAACTGCCAAAACCTTATATCAGGCAATAGAATATTTGCCCCAGCAAGACATTAGTCGGGTTTTACTCACGCCCATCACAGGCCGTTCTCATCAGTTGCGAGTACATATGCTGTATCTGGGTCATCCCATTACTGGCGATAAAATCTATCATCCAGAACCACAGCGCAGTCCTTTAAATCGTATGGCTTTGCATGCCAATTATCTGGCTTTTAGCCAGCCGCTGAGTGGTGTTCCGGTTGAGATTGAAGTCGTAGTTCCGTTTTGATGTGGATTATAAAAACGATGGTATCCGGTCAAATTAGTTCTATTTTTACAGTCATTCAAAATGGTATTTGCCATTTAAAATCGGCTACCTGAATTAAAAATTGTGAGAATTTATTTCAGTCAATGCTCTGAAAATTAATGGTTTTTCATGTTTTTTATTTGAAATCTAATACTTATGCATTGCCCAATCTTCTGTCGATGTAGAACATACCGGTGAATGCTGGCTGCATATCTTGATGATGAGTTTAGGAATTTTTATTGTCTTTATCTGCTTTTATAAGTTTGATATCTTTATTTCTATTGGTTTTTTTAATTTTACTGTCATTAATTTTAAACTTTTAAATTATATCCTTTGATATAAAAAACACCGTTAGCTGTTTCAGGATCGTTTTGATTTAAGCTGCAAATCAATTCATGATGTATGACTTGCACATAAAAAATTATAGAAAAATAAAATGAATGAGCGACTTAGTGGCGATTAATGGCTTTGATTATCTGGTCAAAGTGATGCAAAATTAACCAGTACTTTATAATAAATTTTTAATTTGATGTTTTAGGGCAATGCCCGGGGTTAAAGGACAGAACAATGCTCAGTATGGCTTTTTTCGTTCTCGCGAGTATTTTATTATGTGCCTTGCTCTGGAGCTTGAAGATCCAGGCTTCATTACGCAGCAATATCCAGTTTTTACAGGAAAATCTGGATCATTCACGCAGCAGACTGGCAGATTATGACGCTCAAGTCGATGAACTGAATTATGACGTGACCCAACTGCGGGTACAGCATGGCAGTTTAACGACTGCGCTGAATAAATATAAAAAATATCAGGATATCTGTGATATCGAACAATATATTATCAACCGGACTTTGCAGGCCGAAAATTTTGTTGAAGTGACCAAACTGGATGCTTCGATCATGATTGATGATCTCAAGGCTTATATTGAAAGCGTGAAAGACTATCTCGCCCAGTTTCAAGCGAAAGCCTTAGTCGAAGTTGAACAGCAGGCCAGAAAAAGTTTAGCGGGTTATTATCAACAGGCCAAGCAACAGCAGCACTTAGAGGACGTAGTGAATGCCCTGGAACATAAAATCCAGGCCAAGCATTACGGTTTATGTCTGCCAGTACCGCAACTTTTACAACAGCTGATCGCAGGATATAGTGAAACGGATGCGGCTCGGCATCTGCTCGATGTACGTGAAAAAATTCAGCAGGCCATAGCAACACAGCAGATCGCCAGTTGTAATTATATCGATGACAGCCGCCGTAGAAGTATCATTGAAATCTTTAGTTTGGCCTTTAATAGCAAGGCAGATTTATATCTTGCTCAATTAAACAGAGAAAATTTGGGACAGATGTTGCAAGCCTTAAGGGATGATTATGTCCTGCTGAATTATACCGGACAGCAACTGAGTCAGGCCACGATTCAGTCATCCTATCTGGATTTACGTTTAGAGGAATTAAAGTTTGCTGCGCTGGTTGTGCACATGAAGCAAGAAGGCCGGCATCCAGAGACCGTATAGTTTTGATAGGCATCAAGCGCACTAAGTCTTGATGGTAGCTGATAACGAATAGGGTTTTAGCGAAAGATCGATATTCCCGGACGTGATAGGCTGTAAATATTTAAGAAATACCCATTTGACAGATAATTTTTATATTTATAAAAATCATATGTTTATTTATGGTTAAAAGATAATATTTTTTGTCCGGATCTCGATAATTGTCTAAAAATCAGCTAATCTTAGATGCAGAATAAAACAGCATCATAATAAGGATACTTCTATGTCACGTGATTACAATCAATTCCCTGACGATGAAAATGGCAATGTACTGTGGCAAATGCATCAGGATGGCGACGACCTGCAAGAAGCACATGAAATCGAATTTTCGCTGGTGTTTAGTGATGAAGAGCAGGCAGATCGTTGTGCCTTGTATCTCTTAAAGGAAGAACAAAAAATCAGCCTGTTTCAGGATGAAGAAAGCGCGACCCTGGAATGGATTATCACGATTTATGTCTATATGGAACCAACCTACGAGGATATTGTGGATCTGGAACAGTGGTTCAGCAAAATCGCTGCAGAATTTCAGGGTGAATATGATGGTTGGGGCTGCATGGCCTATGTCTATGATGATGAGCTGGATGAAGAAGAAAGCAGTCTGCGTAATAGCTGATTGTGCCTGTATTTAAATAAAAAAACCCCGGTGCTGCCGGGTTTTTTTATCCTTTATATTTAGTTATATCGGAATGTCAGGGCTTTAATACAGATACATAGTCATTATATATACCAAATTGAGGATTGCGTAAAATCAGTTCTATGGACGCTCAGCTTGGTCTGGTCAGTCTATACAAGAGAAGGGCAATATCCCTCAATAAAAATATATAATAACAATAAGGGACAAGACAAAATGAGTTACACTCTAAAAATGCATCGAGTGTTTAGTGCACCTCCGGAGCGGGTGTATCGTGCTTTTGTTCATCCGGATGCACTGGCAAAATGGTTGGCACCACATGGTTTTATTGCCAAGGTAGAACATGCGGAAGTCAAACCCGGCGGCAGCTATAAAACCACCTTTACCAATTTTTCCACCGGTACCCAGCACCATTTTCATGGGATTTATCATGAGGTGATTCCCAATCAGTTACTGCGTTATACCGATCAGTTTTCGACGCCAGATCTGCAAGGTGAAATAGAAGTCACTGTGATCTTTGAAAAGGTAGTCGGTACAGGCCTGCATATTATTCAGGTCGGCTATCCCGATTTAGTGCCGCCTGCGGTATGTCACTTAAGTTGGCAGGAATCATTCCAGCTACTTTCCTTGCTGGTGAATCCGCATATCCCGGATAATTAATGCTTGATGATTATGAGCTGGCCTTCAACGAAACTCCTGTTCAAAAGCGCATCTCTGCAAAGATGCTATACTGTGATCTTATTTGTTTCATTTATTTAATTTTTCTCTTTTTCGAGGTTCTTATGGGTCTGCCAAACTGTCCAAAATGCCAATCTGAATATACCTATGCAGATGGCGATCTACTGATCTGCCCTGAATGTGCACATGAGTGGAAAGAAGGCGAAATTACTGAAGAACAAGTGATCATTAAGGATGCTCATGGCAATGTGCTGGCGGACGGCGATAGCGTGACGGTGATTAAAGACCTGAAAATCAAAGGTTCATCTTCAGTGGTGAAAGTGGGTACCAAAGTCAAAAGTATCCGCCTATTGCCGGATGCTGCTGATGGTCATGATATCGATTGTAAAATCGAGGGAATGGGCCCGATGAAGCTAAAATCTGAATATGTAAAGAAAGCTTAAATCTGGCATCAGACTAGAATTTTAACTGGACATGAGACGGTGGATAAATCGTCTCATTGCTAAAATTCAGCGTTTATTTTTTATGTAGTCCCAATCCTCACGTTTTTGATCCGAGATCACTCGTATGCCACATCTGCATCTGGAATATTCTGACAATCTTCAACATCTGCTCCAGACTCAGCCGCTCTTGCTGGCCATGCATCAGGCATTGTTCAATGCAGGCTATGTCACCGATCCCGATGATTTAAAAAGTCGTGCGATTATGCAGCAGGATTATGTCATTGGACTGAGTCCACGGACAGATCAGGCCTATGCACATGCCAAAGTCTCACTATTGAGTGGACGTAGTGTCGAAGTGCGTCAGGCGATTTCTGCATTGGTGCTTGAGGTGATGCAGCAATCTATTGCTCCACAGCCCGAATTAAAAATTCAGCTCTGTGTCGAAATTATTGAAATGCCAAAGCAGACCTATCGTAAAGCCATTATCTGAATGATGGTTTTTATCTGTTGATATGACATGGATCAAATGCCTTAAAACTTTATCAATGCCATACGAAATTTATAAACAGATCGACTTGGTTTGTAATGGTCAGCTATCTTATTCAGATCTAAAATTATTTCTATTTTTAAATGACGCTTTATGTCATTTACAGGCATGCAATAAAAGTTCTAAAGTAACTTTTAATCGCTGCTGATTTTTGAATCATCCAATCTAGAAACGGCATATTCATCCTGATTGAAATAAAAATAATTTAAAAAAATAATCTTCAGGTGAGCTGAACCGAATCAGGCAGTGGGGAGAGCAAAGCGAGAATAACGCTTTAGCATAGGCAAAATAATAAGAACAAAAGATCAGAAATCCGGTGAGTTGATTGAATCCCGATTTCAGGTCTGACTTGTCCGGTTGAGGAAAATTTGATGCAGGTTTTTGGGGATAAACAATTGGCTCAGGAAGTCATGGCATTTCTTCAGGAATGGGATAATGCCGTAGCCAGACTTGAAATTCAGGATATTGTTCAGTTATGCCGGCCAGATATCCGTCTGGTCGATGTCAGTACTGAAATAAAAGGCATAGATGCCTATCAGGCGCTCTGGCTGCAATATCGGCCTTTTATACCTGAAGGAATCCGGATAGAGCGTCAAGAGGTCAATATTCATGTGAGCACTGATTTAGCCTTGGTCGATGGCTATGTTCGGGTGAATTATGCGGTAATTGAGCCAATTTTTCAGTTGGGTTGGTGCCGGGTCAGTATGTGTCTCAGCAAGCAGCAGGGACGATGGCAATTGTTGCATCAACATACCTCAGTACCGGTACAGCTAGAAACCCGTAAGATGCGCAGGATCAAAAGCGTCAGTTAAGTCATAAGCTTAAAAAATTAAGTGCAATATCTTGGTAAATGATTACAGGCATGCTTTATCAGGACACCATTCAGCAAAAACTGAATATACTCAAAGACTATCGTCAGGGAGCCGGGATGTGGGACGGTGCAATTCAGACCTTTGACAGGCTAGAAAATTCGATCGATACCCCGAAGCAGGAAGCGAGGAATCCAAATGTGCAGAATGTCAAAGTGGTCGACCTGAAACCTTCGAGTGAAGAAGCCGCACTGGACTGGCTAAATACAATTCTGAATCCACTGGCCATGATCGGGATTGTGTTTTTGTTCATGGTGCTGATTTTGCTGAATGGTAAAGAGATGCAGTCAGCCACCTCGGCAAGCATTTTAAATAAGGACTAAATGATGAAACAACAATGGAAATACAGCATCAAAACCATGAGTGTCGCATTTGGTCTGGCCAGTATCAGCTCATTAAGTCTTGCTGCCATTCAGGGGCTGCATTTTTCACATAAAGATTGGGAAATGGCCTGCGACAATACCGGCACCTGCCGCGCTTCAGGTTACCAGTCGGATCAGGAGATTGATCGACCAGTTTCGGTTTTATTAACACGCGCAGCAGGAACGACCAGTGCGGTACAAGCAAAAGTCCAAATTTTACCCCTGCAAGCTGCAGCATCGACAGCTCAGCTTCAGCTGCAAATTGCCAGCACGCCTTATGGCATGATTGGTTTGAATCGGGAGGGGATAGGGCAACTCAGTACCGATCAAACGCGAGCCTTGCTGAAAGCTGTACAGGGAGCAGGTCCGGTTGTCTTTAAGAATGCTCAATCACGATGGAACTTATCGACTGCCGGAGCCAGCGCGGTTTTACTGAAGATGGATGAATTTCAGCGTCGACTTTCTACATCCTCAGCCTTGATCAGGCCGGGAAAAAAGTCCGATCAGACGGTCCTCAAAGCCGCAGCGATACCGAAAATTGTGATACCCAAATATCAGTCAGGCAAAGTCACTCAAGCGAAACTGAATACGGCAGCCAGTCAGCAGATGATTCGAAAACTGAAAGCCACCACCAACGAGGATCAATGTGATTTGCTGTTTAGCCAGCGTTTTCTAGATGATGACGTCATGACGATTTATCCCATTAATGCCCAAAATCAGTTGGTTCAGATTCCATGCTGGCGCGGGGCTTATAATATGGGTAGTGGCTTCTGGCTAATGGACCAAAACAAGCAACTGAAACAGCTGGTGACGACTTCGGGAGAAACCTTTAGCCAAGGCCAGATATTTTCCGGGCATAAAGTACGTGGTTTGGGCGATTGTCTGAGTCAGGACGAATGGGCCTGGAATGGCAAGAAATTTGTCAAAAGCTTCAGTAGTCTGACCGTACAATGCAAAGGCTTTGCCGGCGGTGCCTGGAATTTGCCGACCTATGTAAGCAAAGTCATTCCCCTTAAATAGTCATATCCTGCATAAAAATAAACGCTATAAAAAAGCCTGAATCATTCAGGCTTTTGAATTTAAAAAAATATCATCTTAAAAGCGTTTTGGAATTCTCTGACCATTCGGAACAGGGATGTCGGCAATTTTTAATACCCCAAACAACCAGGTTTCTGCATGCTGTACCGCCGTTTTGAGTTGATCACCCATGGCCAGACGCCCGGCGATAAAGCTGGCCAGTGAACAACCCGAACCATGATATTCACCCTCCAGACGTGGACAGCGGGTCTCATTAATCAACTTGCCCGCGATATACAGACTGTTCTGAATATAATCCGGCGTATCTTCATGACCGCCTTTAACCAGAACTGCTTGTGCACCCATATCAAATAGTTTTTGAGTGGCCAGCTGTAGGTCTTCTTCACCTGTTAAAGCACGCAGTTCAACCGTATTCGGAGTTAGAAGGGTAGCCAATGGAATTAGTTGGGTAAATGCTTTGACCAGTGTCGCCTGATTGCCCAATGAACCGCCACTATTTGCCACCAGAACCGGATCGAGTACATACAGATAGTCCGGATGTGCAGTCAAAAACTCCGCCAGTGCTGCGATATTCTCTGTGGTGCCTAACATGCCAGATTTAATACAGCGAATTGGCAGGTCATTCACCACGGCATTGGCCTGAGCCAGCAGCAGCTCTTTAGATGTCGCTTCAAAACCAAAAACCTGCTGTGAATTTTGAATGGTGAGGGCTGTGCAGGCAATTGCTGCATGTGCACCACTTTGACCAATGGCTTCAATATCTGCCTGAAGACCGGCTCCACCTGAAGGGTCTAAACCGGAAAAGCAAAGTACGGTAGGGCGCAAAATGATGTCCTTCATTCACTAAAATTACATTAGTATAGGCAAATTTGAATGAACTCTCGATATTAATTTATATCGGTGCTGATGAGAGGGGATGGGCTGTGATTAAGAATATTTTAATTGATCTGGATGGGACATTAACTGATCCTAAAGTGGGGATCACCACGTCTGCGCGTTACGGTCTGGAAAAGGTGGGTCATCCGATTAGCGATGAGATCAATATCGACTGGATTATCGGTCCTCCCTTAAAAGCCTCGCTGGCCAAACTTTTAAATATCGAGACCGATCATATTCTGGCTGAGCAGGCGTTGATGGCTTATCGCGAACGTTTTGCAGTGAAAGGCCTATATGAAAATCACGTTTTCGAGGGTGTGGCAGAAACGTTGGCAGAACTGAAACGCCGTGGTTATCGTTTGTTTGTCGCTACGGCAAAACCGACGGTTTATGCCAAACAGATTTTAGAGCATTTTGATCTGGCTCAGTATTTTACTGAAATTTATGGCAGCGAACTCAATGGTGACAGAACCAATAAAGGTGAGCTGATTCAGTATATTTTAGAACAGCAACATTTAAAGGCCGAAGGCTGCATCATGGTCGGTGACCGTGAATACGATATTTTGGGTGCACGCCGCAATGGAATCAAATCTATTGCAGTTACATATGGCTATGGCAGTGCAAATGAATTACAACGTGCACAACCTGAATATAAAATAGAAAACTTTGATGACTTGTTAGATTATTTAAAATAAATATTTATTTTTGTGGTTAAATTTATTTTAAACCCCTTAAAAATTATTTTTTGAGGGGTTTTTTAATTGAATTTGTTAATAACTAGATCGCTTTCATAAACCAGAAAACGACTACTTTTTTGATTGATATTTGTACTCTAATTTTCTTGGCATTCATGCATTATCTGCGGATGAAGTACCTCGACTCCAAGAAGCTTTCGGAACCAAAGTGTAAATGCTAGCGAGATTTCATCGAGTGGTTAAGCAGCAAGGAACGCATTCTAACTCGATGTAGACTACTCAGATAAAGTCATTTTTTGTCTGACTATTGGCGCGAATACCAAACTTTATTTCACGTTGCTACGAATGATAGGATTTTAGAGCCCAGAGCCTCAGGAATTGTACGTTATGCTGAAGACTGTCTGATTCAGTCCTGTCTTTTTCATTTACCGAAGAATTTGCCCGAGGGTGCAGACATAAACTGATCTAATATATAAATCTGCTCTGTACACGACAAAAATAGATAACTCATTGAAATAATGTCACAATAATTGTTTTCTAACGACGAATACTATGACACATCTCAATGAGTTATATCTTATCTTAAACAAATCTCTAAAATGGAACAA
>NZ_VPEB01000018.1:0-66546 GCF_013417415.1 Acinetobacter sp. YH12254
AACTTTCTTTCTAAAACCCAACTCAATCAGTCTTAACTAAGTCACTGTTTTATCAGAAGTTTTAATCTTCATCACCGCCGATGGATGTGCATTCTACAGGATCCCCAACCCAATACAACCCCTATTTCTAAATAATTCAGCAAAAACCCAACGACTGTTTATTTATTCTACAAAAAGTGCAGGTTTTCCTATTTCCTGAGTAAAAAATATACATTCCAAGGAGGTTTATAGTGTTTATTTACTTATAAAAGATATTTCTGGTGGATTTCAGATTTATATTGTAATTCATCTTTTCTTTAGTAAGAAAAATATAGATATCAAGACTGATAAATTATTTATATTTCCCTTTTATATAAATGCTGAGGAACGCATACACTTCACCAAAATAAAATAGTATGAAAATGAGAATGCCTCAATATTCCCCCATCCTTAAACGCATCATAATCCTTCTTCAGCAAAAGACATAAAATAAAAAACCCATCTCACCTGCATAGCTATATTGAGTGAAAAATAAATTGATATAGAGATACAAGTGATTACATAAACAATTATTAAAAAGGCGACTATAAATAATATTGTGTATTTTTTATATTTATTAAATTTTAGGCATAAAAAAACCGCTTAACGCGGTATCTTTTATCTCGACCATCTTTAAGGAGATGGTCGGAGCAGTAGGATTCGAACCTACGACCCCCTGGTCCCAAACCAGGTGCACTACCAGGCTGTGCTATGCTCCGATTTCAACTTTAAAAGTTGGGGTGAATGACGGGATTCGAACCCGCGACAACTGGAATCACAATCCAGGGCTCTACCAACTGAGCTACATCCACCATCATTTTGATTCTTAACATCAAGCGACCAAATGGCGCGCCTGACAGGATTCGAACCTGTGACCATCCGCTTAGAAGGCGGATGCTCTATCCAACTGAGCTACAAGCGCGTTACTGATGCAAACATCATTTGCCTTGAAGAATTGGTCGGAGCAGTAGGATTCGAACCTACGACCCCCTGGTCCCAAACCAGGTGCACTACCAGGCTGTGCTATGCTCCGATTCATCTCAGCTTTCGTATCGAACATCGTTCGGTACGGTGTGCATTCTAGGCGTGACGCCCGGAGACGTCAACACCTATCTTAAAAAAAAACCTAAAAAACGCGCCAAGCGTTTATTTATCAAGCGCTTCAGACATTTTTTATACAAATTTTAACGTTTTAGTCCGGCACTAAAATTCAACATGCGATCTAGAGGCAGTTTTGCGCGTTCAGCCAGTACAGGATCGACATGTACTTCCTGATCCTTATGCTGTAATACATGCAAAATACCATCCAGCTCATTCATTGCCATCCACGGACAATGCGCACAAGAACGACAGGTTGCCCCTTCCCCCGCAGTTGGTGCCTCAATCAGGATTTTATCGGGAACTGCTTGCTGCATTTTATAGAAGATACCACGATCCGTAGCCACAACTAAACGCTGATGTGGCAAAGTCTGTGCGGCTTTAATCAGTTGCGAGGTACTGCCTACTGCATCGGCAATCTCGACTACAGACATGGGGGATTCCGGATGTACCAACACCGCAGCATCGGGATAGAGTGCTTTCATATTGACAATACCGCGTGAACGGAATTCTTCATGCACGATACAGGCACCATCCCAGAGCAACATTTCTGCACCGGTTTTGCTTTGGATATATCGGCCCAAGTGCTGATCCGGCGCCCAGATAATTTTTTCACCGAGACTATCCAGATGTTCAATAATTTCCACTGCACAGCTAGAAGTCACTACCCAATCGGCACGCGCTTTCACCGCTGCGGAAGTATTGGCATACACCACCACGGTATGATCGGGGTGCGCATCGCAAAAAGCTGTAAATTCATCAACCGGACAACCAAGATCCAGTGAACAGGTTGCTTCCAGGGTTGGCATCAGCACGGTTTTATCTGGAGATAAAATTTTTGAGGTTTCACCCATAAATTTCACTCCTGCCACCACCAACGTAGAGGCTGGATGATCGCGACCAAAACGTGCCATTTCCAGAGAATCCGAAACACAACCACCGGTCAACTCAGCCAGTTCTTGCACTTCAGGATCGCAATAATAATGCGCCACCAAAACGGCATCCTGTTTTTCCAGCTCAGCCTTGATTTGTGCAAATTTGTCTAATTTTTCCTGCTGGCTCATTTGATGTTCTTGAGGAACGCCTAAACGATCTAAATGCGCCTGCACAATCGACTTTGCTTCATTGGCTATTAATTTGGTCGCACTATTCATAACAACTCTTACTCTACCCTAATTATCCGTTATGACACGGACATTTACCCTACACCCTAATCACAATTGGCAAAATGCCATTTTTGACCAGTCATTAAAAATCATAAGATATAAAAAAAGCCCCACAACGGAGGCTTTAGAAACGATCTGAATTATGAACGATAATCTGCATTAATCTTGACGTAATCATAAGACAGGTCACAGGTATAGACCGTGTCTTTCGCTGTACCACGTCCAAGATCAACACGAATCGTCATTTCAGCTTGGGCCATCACACCTGCACCAGCTGCTTCAGTATAGTCTGCCGCCGCACCACCATCTTTACAGATTTGTACATCATCTAACCAAACCTGAATTTTTGCAACGTCTAAATTCGGCACACCAGCATAACCAATCGCTGCCAGAATACGCCCCCAGTTTGGATCAGAAGCAAAAATCGCAGTTTTAACCAATGGCGAATGTGCAATGCTATAAGCCACATCACAGCATTCCTGAATATTAGCACCACCTTCTACCGCAACTGTAATAAATTTGGTGGCACCTTCACCATCACGCACAATCAGTTGCGCCAAGCGTTTCATGGTACGCATTAACACATCAAGCACGACTGCATAACGTGGATCTTCAGTCGAAGTAATTTCAGCCCCCCCGCCTTGACCTGTGGCAATCAAGATGCAGGAATCATTGGTTGAAGTATCACCATCGATGGTAATGCGGTTAAACGACACATTTACTGTTTCTGTTAATAACTGCTGAACCAGTTCACGGCTGATTGGAGCATCGGTTGCCACATAACCCAGCATAGTCGCCATATTTGGACGAATCATGCCGGCACCCTTGGAAATACCGGTCATGGTATAGGTGGCACCATCCAGCTCGAACTGCTCTGAAGCGCCTTTCGGTGTAGTATCTGTGGTCATGATTCCCGTTGCAGCATCGACCCAGGCATCATCACGCAATGAGTCTAGCGCAGGTTGTAAACCGCTGAGCAAACGCTCCATTGGCAATTGCTCGCCAATGACACCCGTAGAGAATGGTAAGACTTCAGCAGCCTGTACCCCTGCCAGTTCAGCCAGCTTGGCACAGGTGGCTTCTGCATTTGCCATGCCTGTAGGGCCGGTTCCTGCATTGGCATTACCGGTATTGATCACCAGGTAACGCGGATTCCCTACCTGTAAATGCGCTTTAGATACATGCACAGGGGCTGCACAGAAGGCATTTTGAGTAAATACCCCTGCAACATTGGAGCCTGCAGCCAGTTCAAATATCACCAGGTCACGTCGGTTCTGATAGCGCACATAGGCTTCAGCCGAACCAATTTTAACCCCTTTTACCACATGCATCTGTGGCATAGATACGTCACCAACTGCCATTTTAAAGTCCAATATTGAAGTTTCGGAAAAATACAGCTTAGTTGATCTGCAACAAAAAATCGAGCCAAAGCCTGAGTCAGCTTGAGATTTATGATGGATTTTCACAATAAAAAACCAGTCATCAAGACTGGTTTCTGCATTTTAAAAAATCGGAGATTTTAATTTTTCGCAAGTTGCCCTGCTTCATTTAATAAAGCCTGCTTCGCTTGCTGCTGACTCGCGGCAGAAAGTGCCGGATTAGATGCCACAATACGATCTGCATTGGCCGCATTGGCCGGTGCAATCGCAGCGGTCTGCAACACAATCGGGCGATTCTGATTGGCAAAGGTATAACGAATCCCGGTACGCGGGCTGACCACGGTCACTTGTTCATCTGTACGTTGTACTTGAGCTGTAGTAGAACCCACTGCTTGCTGAACTTTATCAAGTGTCGTGGTGGCTGCAGTTTCTGCAAAACTTAAAGCAGGCATGGCCAAAGCGGCAATCATGAGCGTTTTTAATACTTTTTTCATTCAGGTTATTCCACTTTTCGGTGTTGAATGAGCCATTAAATACCATTTAATCCGCAGGACTGCAAATAGTATTCAGTTTCTGAAAAATCTTTATACATAAAAAATCAGAGCCATGTGGCTCTGATTTTCAATATCGCTTAGATTCTGCCATGACACTGTTTATATTTCAGGCCTGAACCACATGGACAAGGTGCATTACGGCTTGCCGGCGCTTCAAAGACTGGCGCTACCGGATTTGCCTCAGCATTTTGTTCAGTCGTATTTTCATGTTCATCTGCCAGTAAACCGTCGAACTCATCATGAGATAACTGCAAACGCATTGCCTCAGCCTGTGCCAGCTGCTGCGCTTCCATTTCAGCCAGCTCTTCAGGTGTTGGAACATGAATACGCGATAAATCTGTAACGACATCCGATTTGATGACACCCAGCATATTCACAAACAGGTTATAGGCTTCTTTTTTATATTCCTGCTCTGGATTTTTCTGTGCATAGCCACGTAAATGGATGCCCTGACGCAAGTAATCCATCGCTGCCAGATGTTCTTTCCAGTGACGATCCAGAGAATTCAGCATAAAGTGACGTTCAAGCGATGCTGCAGATTCCGCACCCATTTGTTCACGACGTGAACGGTAACGATTCAGTACTTCATCGCTAATACGCACCACCAATGCCTCTTCATCGAGACGACGGTCCTGTTCCAGCCATTGTGCGATAGGAAGATCCAGTGACATGTCTTCACGCAAGGCCAATTCCAGACCTTCAATATCCCACTGGTCATGAATCGACTCAGGCGGAATATAATTGGCAATTACACCCTGCATCACTTCACGGATCATTTCTTCAATATAATCTTGCAGCGAATTTTCTGCCAGAATGTCATCACGCTGACTATAAATAATCTTACGCTGTTCGTTATTCACGTCATCGTATTTCAGCAAGTTCTTACGAATATCGAAGTTACGTGCTTCGACTTTACGCTGTGCATTCTCAATCGAGCGAGACACCATTTTGTGTTCAATCGCTTCATCTTCCTGCAAGCCCATGGCACGCATCATACCCACCACACGGTCACCGGCGAAAATACGCATCAAGTCATCTTCAAGCGACAGGTAGAAACGCGATACACCCGGATCCCCCTGACGGCCTGCACGACCACGCAACTGGTTATCGATACGGCGTGATTCATGACGTTCAGAACCGATAATATGCAAGCCACCCGAATCCAGAACAGATTGATGATTAACATCCCATTCCGCTTTCAGACGCGCTTCGTCATCGCTTGTCGGATTTTCAATTTTGGCCAGCAATGCTTTCCAGTTACCACCCAGCAGAATATCGGTACCACGCCCCGCCATGTTGGTGGCAATGGTTACGGCACGCGGCGCACCAGCTTGCGCAATAATATCCGCTTCACGTTCGTGCTGTTTGGCATTCAGTACTTCGTGGGTAATGCCCGCAGCTTTCAGCTTATCGGATAGAATCTCAGATGCTTCGATGGTTGCCGTACCAATCAAGATTGGCGCAACACCGGCTTCATGCACACGCTGAATTTCTTGAATAATCGCGTTATATTTGCCTTCACGATTTAAATAGATTAAATCGTTCTGGTCATCACGGATCATTGGACGATGGGTCGGAATCAGCACCACATCCAGACCATAAATTTCTTTCATTTCCGCGGCTTCAGTATCAGCGGTACCGGTCATACCCGATAATTTTTTATACAGACGGAAATAGTTCTGGAAGGTTGTGGTTGCCAGGGTCTGGTTCTCTGGTTGAATTTCCAGACCTTCTTTGGCTTCTACCGCCTGATGCAAACCTTCAGACCAGCGACGGCCCGGCATGGTACGACCGGTATTTTCATCGACGATAATCACTTCACCATCATTGATGATGTATTGCACGTTACGTTGATATAAATAATGGGCACGAATTGCCGCAGTCACATGATGCAACAGATTCAGGTTCGACGCTGAATACAAGCTCTCGCCTTCTGCCAACAAGCCCATTTCAATCAGTTCACTTTCAATGGTTTCAAAACCCACTTCAGTAATTTCAACTGAACGCTGTTTTTCATCAATCCAGAAGTGACCGCCATCCGGCACTTTCTCTTCTTTCTGTGCCTGTAATTTTGGTGGAATATTATTAATGGCTGCATAAAGCTGTGAAGAATCTTCACTTTGACCGGAAATAATCAGCGGAGTACGTGCTTCATCAATCAGGATCGAATCGACCTCATCAATAATCGCATAGGTTAAACCACGCTGCTTTTTCTCAGCCAGCGAGAACACCATGTTGTCACGCAGGTAATCAAAGCCAAATTCGTTATTGGTACCGTAGGTAATATCGGCACGATAAGCTTCCGCTTTTTCCATCGGATTTTGCATGGAATAAATAATCCCGATGCTTAAACCCAAAAATTCAAATAATGGACGGTTGAGCTCGGCATCACGTTGTGCCAGGTAATCGTTCACGGTAATGACATGCACACCCTGACCGCTGATGGCATTCAGGTAACAGGCCAAGGTACCCATCAGGGTTTTACCCTCACCGGTACGCATCTCTGCAATTTTACCTTCGTGCAAGGTAATACCACCGATCAGCTGCACGTCATAATGACGCATGCCCATGACCCGCTTGGCGGCTTCACGACAGACTGCAAATGCTTCAGGCAATAATTTATCGAGGTTTTCACCCTTATTATATCGTTGTTTGAATTCTTCAGTTTTTGCAGATAAGTCTGCATCGCTAAGGGTAGATATCGTCGGCTCGAGCACATTAATCTTGTCTACGATTTTACGCATGCGTTTGAGTTCGCGCTCATTTTTGGTACCGAAGATTCCTCCGATCAGACTTGCCAACATGAATAGACTCTCTAAATCTTGCTTGTCAAATGAATATGTTCTTAGTCGTTATTATGGTGCTAGAAATTTGAACTACAAGGGTTTTGCTATAAAACCGCTGAAAAAAATCTGATCCTGAGTTCTAGCCCCGAGATCTAAGGCAAAGTAATGTAGCAAACTTTAGCTGTGCAATATAGTCAATTAGACGACTGATTTGTTTGATTCTAGATAGATAAAACAAATCACTTATGCTATTTATTCATAAAGAAAGCTAAAAACACTATTTTTAATCATAAAAAAATTAGTTCATATTAAATCTCATCTCTACATTAAAAGACCAATTGAGGCAAAAAGATGAGTTTACGTCTAGGCGACACCGCACCGAATTTTGAACAGAAATCCAGTGAAGGCCTGATTAATTTTTATGATTTTCTGGGCGATAGCTGGGGCATTTTATTTTCACATCCGGCGGACTATACGCCGGTATGTACTACTGAACTTGGTTATACCGCAAAGTTGAAAGATGAATTTGAAAAACGTGGTGTCAAAGCCATTGCCTTATCGGTTGATGATGTTGAATCGCATCATGGCTGGATTAAAGACATCAATGAAACGCAAAATACCACGGTCAATTTTCCGATCATTGCCGATCAGAATCGTAAAGTGTCTGAACTATATGACTTTATTCACCCGAATGCCAGTGAAACGCTCACAGTTCGCTCTTTGGTGGTCATCGATCCAAACAAAAAAGTCCATTTGATTATTACCTATCCGGCATCGACGGGTCGTAATTTCCATGAAATCTTGCGTGTGGTGGATTCATTGCAACTCACCGACAGCCATAAAGTCGCAACACCTGCCAATTGGCAGCATGGCGATGATGTGGTGATTGTGCCTTCCCTAAAAGATGAGACTGAAATTGCACAACGTTTTCCTAAAGGGTATACCGCGATCACGCCTTACCTGCGCTTAACGCCACATCCTGAGTGAGGATCAGCAAGACACTGCTTCGCCCTGAGGAATATATTCCGCAAGAAGACGAGAAGCTATGCTTCGAGCAACAAATTAAAACGATTCCTTTTTAATTTTGCGCAACACAAGTGAAGTGCGCAGTAATAGATAAGCAGAGCACTGCTCTGTTCATAAAGAATATGTATAAGTACATCCACTCTTAACGTTGATGTATCTATATAAAAAGCAGCAAGATTAAAACTGAATTTCTAACCCGAATGACGTGCCGGTTTCGAAGTTCATCACCAGCCTATCTTTAGATAGGCTTTTTTAATCCTGAGAGCTTTGTCACCTTTTTAATTTTTGCTCCCCAATAAAAATGGATTCAGGCATAACCTGAATCCATTTTAAACCAAAGTACAGTAATACGCCGTCTTAGTTACGCTTATCTAAAGGCACCCAGTCAATCACCCAGGCAGATTTCATATTCAGACTGTCATCTGCAGCGATTTTTTTACGCGAAGCATCAGCAGTTTCCCGATCCTTTGATGGACCGACCATGATACGAATCCCTTTAGAGGTTGGACTCTTGGTCACTTTATAACCCTTGGCACGCAGTTTTGCCGCAACCGCATCTGCATTGGCTTCATTGGCTGCCAGTGCGACCTGCACCATCCACTGCTTGTCACTTTCACCTTCCAGCAATTTACGTGCCTGCTCAGCTTCTGCTTTCTTTTTGGCGTCTTCTGCTGCCTTTTTCTTGGCTTCTTCAGCCTTACGTTTGTCTTCGGCTTTACGTTCAGCTTCTTTCTTCTCGGCTGCCTTACGCTCTTCCTCAGCCTTACGTTTTGCCTCAGCCGTCTTACGTTCTGCTTCGGCTTTTTGCTGTTGCTCCAATTTACGTTTTTCTTCAGCCGCTTTGCTTTCAGCGGCTTTACGCTCCGCTTCTTTCTTGGCCGCTTCAGTTGAACTGTTGGCTTTTTGCTGCTCAAGCTTCTGCAGGGCTAGCTTTTTGTCTTGTGCAGCCTTTTCTTCAGCCAAGCGTTTCTGTTTGGCCTGTTCGTCTTCGACCAGTTCTGGTGGAATATTATCCGAGCTTTGCTGTCCCATACGATGCGCATTAAGTGCAGCATATTCTTCAGCCGCTTTACGCGCCGCATCTGCTTCTGCCTGCTGCTGCATCGCTAAAAATTCAGCCGCACGAGCCTCCTGCTCTGCCACAGATTTTTCCCGATCACGGCGTTGCTGTTCAAGTAAACGCTTTTCTGTTTCCACATCGACCGTCAAGGAACCCAGCGAATGATTCACTGCATCCTTAGTTTCCACTTCCGCAACCTGTGCCGGTTTCTGCTGACGATCCTGCTTGATTTCATCTTGACCTTTCAGGAGTAATGCTGCCAATAAAACACCACCACCGAGTAAAACAACACCGCCCATCCAGCGCTGTTTGTTATTCATTGACATTCTTCCAAATACTCCCATACCGCTTCTAAGGTATGAAATGATCCACATACCAAAATCAGCTGATTATTATCTGTTTGATCCAGTGCTGATTTAAAAGCTAATTTCACATTGTCAAATTGTTCTACCGCCTCACCGCCTAGAGCTTCAGCCAAAACTGTGAGCTCTGCCGCACGTGGGACGGATAATGGTGCAATTTTCCACAATTGAACCGTGTCTTTCAATAACTTGGTGACAGAATTTATATCTTTATCTGCCAACATTGAAAACACACAAACGATATTTTTATAGTTTTGATTGTAATTTAAATAGTTTCGCAACTGTTTCAGCAGAAACTCGACCCCATGCGGATTATGTCCGGCATCAAAAATCACGGTTTTATTCTGGATTTGACAGACTTCAAAACGTCCCGGCAACTTTGCAGTCTGAATCCCTTGTGCAATCGCCTGCTGACTGACCGTTAAACCGCTCAGCAAAATTGCAGCCACAGCGGTGGAAATATTATCCAGCGCCAACGATCCTGTAGGAAGTTTTAAGGTCGTACCCGAAGAGGCAAAGGCCCAAGACTGGCCATCTGCACATACTTCATAGAAATAATCACGATTCACCGCATATAAGGGCGCGTTGCATTGCTGAGTTTTAGCTAAAATGGCTTGTGGAATCTGTTGCTGTCCACCAAACACCACCGGAATATTCGGCCGGATAATTCCGGCTTTTTCAAAGGCAATTTTCTCGATGCTATCACCGAGCCAATCGGTATGATCCAGACCAATATTGGTAATCACTGCTACATCCGGATTAACCACATTAACCACATCCAGACGACCGCCCAGACCGACTTCCAGCACCCAGACATCACATAACTGATCTTTAAAAATCACAAAAGCGGCCAAAGTGGTCGCTTCAAAGAAAGACAGGCTCAAATCACATTCGCGACGAGCCTGATCCACCTGAACAAAAGCATCCACCAACAACTGATCTTCAACTTCAATGCCGCGCAGTTTTACCCGCTCATTGAAACGGTACACGTGTGGAGATTGATACAGTCCGACCTTGAAGCCTTGTGCATTCAAAATCGCAGCCAGTGTGGTGGTGGTTGAACCCTTACCATTGGTTCCAGCCACCGTCAGCACTTTGGCCGCCGGACGTGTCACACCGAGCTTTTCAGCCACCGGAATAACCCGTTCCAGACCTAAATCAATACCCGTAACGTGAACATGGCTCCAATAATCGAGCCATGTACTTAAAGAATCTGTTGCTAGCGGTGCTGTGTTCAATGCAGGTTCATCAATTTCGTAACAATACGGTAAACTGTATCACGTAATGCGTGACGGTGAACAATCTGATCGATTACCCCATGATCAAGCAAATATTCCGCGCGCTGGAACGGTTCTTCCAGTTTTTCACGGACAGTTTGTTCGATCACTCGTTTACCGGCAAAGCCAATCATCGCCTTCGGTTCAGCCAGATGTACATCACCCAGCATCGCCAATGATGCAGTGACACCACCGTATACCGGATGCGTCAATACCACCACATAAGGCAGGCCTGCTTCTTTTAAACGCTGGATAGCAGCCGAAGTACGTGCCATTTGCATCAAGGACAACATGCCTTCCTGCATACGTGCACCGCCTGAAGCAGCAAAGCAGATCAAGGGCTGACGGGCTTCAATCGCACGCTCTGCCGCCTGAACAAAACGGTCACCGACCACTGTCCCCATAGAGCCGCCCATGAAATCGAATTCAAATGCACAGGCAATCATTGGGACATCTTTTAGCAGGCCTTGAATCACGACCAACGCTTCGGTTTCGCCGGTTTTCTTTTGCGCTTCTGCCATACGCTCTGGATAAGCTTTGCTATCGACAAACTTTAACGGATCTTTAGCCTTAAACTCCTGACCCAGTTCAGTCTGTACCTGGTCAAAGAACCAGTTCAGGCGATCACGGGCTTTCATGCGTAAATGCTCATCACACTGCGGACAAACATAGGCATTGAATGACATCGCGGTACGGGTCACCAAAGCATGACATTCAGGACACTCGACCGTAGGCTCGGTAAATGTCGCTTTGTAGATCGTTTGCTCATCGGGTACATGAATGCCTGGAACAATGCGTTCCGTCCATGGGGTCGATGGGCTCAGAATTTTGCCTGATTTCACGGGTTGACTCATACTATAACTCATCGAGCGCTGCTCGAAGCTCCTTGACTTTATTCACCGTCGCAACAACGGCTTGTTCTGGTGCAAGCGTTGCAAACTGCTTTACAAACGCACTTCCCACAATAACTGCATCGGCAGCAACACCCATCGCTTTCGCAGATGCAGCATCGCTGATACCGAAACCTACGCCTACAGGAACATCAGTCACAGCTTTAATCTTTTGAATGCGGGCAGCGGCTTCAGAGACATCTAAAGTTGCTGCACCGGTCACGCCTTTCAAGGATACATAGTAAATAAAGCCAGTGGCCTGTTTCGCTACGTGTTGAATACGTGCATCGGTTGAAGTGGGTGCCAGCAGGAAAATCTGATCCATGTCATATTTTTCCAGTACTTCACCCAGACTTTGTGCTTCCTCTGGCGGTAAGTCCACCAGCAGCACGCCATCTACTCCACATTCGTAAGCATAAGCCACAAACTTTTCATAGCCAATCACTTCGACCGGATTCAGATAACCCATCAGCACCACAGGTGTTTCGCGATCTTTCAAGCGAAATTCTTTCACCATGTGCAGTGCGTCCAAAGTATTGGTTCCGCCTGCCAGCGCACGTTCAGCCGCTAAAGCAATTACGGGACCATCTGCCATCGGGTCGGAGAAAGGAAGACCCAGCTCAATCACATCGACACCCGCCTCTACCATTGCATGGAGCAAAGGTACAGTGACCTCTGGATGCGGATCACCAGCCATCACATAAGAAACTAAAGCTTTACGCTGTTGAGATTTAAGTTGTTCAAATCGTGTGGCTAAACGTGACATAGGGCTGAGCTTTCCTTAACGTGTTTCAAACTTGAGGCATTGACTATGTAAAAATACAAGACGTCGCATTGTAACGCTATTTTTTGTCCAATGAACAGTCTGCGATACCGACCTCGAGTATTTCATTTCCTGTACGAAGATTTCAAAACAATTCGGAAGGGTCTATTTACGATTATTTTGATTTTTTTCACAATGATCAAAGATGCCTAATTTTGCTATTAGCCAAAATCCTGAATATTTAGATAAACTTATTTTTATCATGCAAAAATTAATAAAAATGCAGATGTTAGCGCATTCATTTAAAGTTTTCTGAAATTGCAAAACCTGCTTTATACTAGTCCTATTCTCTTACTTTTTTATCTCCTATGCAGACTGATTCTGAGGCTACAGTGCAGGCACGCGCCATTGCACTGCTGCCGCTTATTGTATTTTTAACCCTGTTTTTGGGTAGCGGGATCTATCATTCCCTGATTGGAACCGAATTCGCGTTCTATCAGGTGAAAGCGCCTGTTGCTGCCCTGCCTGCGATTATTTTGGCTGCATTGGTGTATCGCGGCAAACTCAATCAGGGCATTGAAGCCTTTCTAAAAGGGGCCAGTCATCCGAACTTAATTTTGATGTTTATGGTGTTTATGCTGGCCGGTGCCTTTGCCAGTGTCAGCAGTGCGATTGGCAGTGTGGATGCCACGGTACAACTGGGCCTGTCGATTATTCCGCCTGAATTTATCTTGCCGATGCTGTTTATCATCTCGGCATTTATTGCCACGGCGATGGGCACCTCCATGGGCACCATTGCAGCTTGTGCCCCGATTGCCTTTGGTTTTACCCAGGTCACCGATATTAATGTGATCTACGCCATTGGTGCAGTCGTAGGCGGTGCCATGTTCGGTGACAACCTTTCCATGATTTCAGATACCACCATTGCAGCCACCACCAGCCAGCGGGTGCAATTACGTGACAAGTTTAAAGTCAATGTCTGGATTGCTGTACCGGCCTCTATCAGCACCATTGTGATTTATATTTTAAGTACAGGCAGCTCCAGCCCCGTAGAATATAAAGATTTTAACTGGTTACTGGTCTTACCTTATATTGCGGTCTTTGTTTTGGCTTTTAGTCGCCTGCATGTCCTCGCAGTACTGACCATTGGTGTTTTGCTTTCGGGTCTGTTCGGTCTGTTTGCGACGCCTGAATTTAACCTGCTCAAGCTGAATACTTCGATTTATGACGGCTTTGTCGGCATGTTTGAAGTGGCATTACTGTCCATGTTTCTGGGGGGTCTGTCAGCGATCATGCAACGTGAAGGTGGTTTACGCTGGCTAATCGAGCGCATTTATAGCCTGACCCGTCTGTTTAAAGTTGGGCAGCAAAGGGCCGGCGAAATCGGGATCAGCTTTCTGGTGGTATTTTCAAATATCTTTGTGGCCAATAATACCGTCGCAATTATTCTGTCGGGTGATATGGCACGTGAAGTCGCCAAAGAATACGGCGTGGATCCCAAGCGTTCTGCAGCACTGATGGATATTTTCTCCTGCGTGGTACAAGGTCTGATTCCTTATGGTGCACAGTTGCTCCTCGCCTGCTCGATTGCAAAAATCTCACCGGTTGAACTGATTGGCGGCTTGTACTATTGCTGGATTCTGGCCATCTTCGCAATTGCTGCGATTGCGTTGAGATTCCCCAACCTTAAAGCAACCGCTTAATCTCTGTATCATCCTCACATCAAAAAGCGATCTGATTGGGTCGCTTTTTTATTGCTGTGCATGCTTTAACTGTTTCTTGCGCTGGAACAAAGTCTGTCCGGTGGCTGCTTTATAGGCGCGGGCCAAGGCCGACTGGTCGGAATAATCCAGCGCTTCAGCAATCTCGCTCAGACTAAGCCCCTGCTGTAACAAAATCTCACAGCGTTTGATGCGCTGCTGTTGCAGCAGTTTTTTAAATGAAGTTTGATATATGCTGAATAAGCGTTGCAAGCTTCGGGTCGACATCCACAACTGCTGGGCAAGCTGCTCAATTTTGATCGCCTGTTGCCTGGTTCGCAACTGTTCGGCAATGATTTGCTGTGCTTGCTGCAAGGTATTTTCAACAGGTACTTTTGCTGCAATCGCCTGTTCCGCCTGAAGAGTCAGCAACTGCAATAATATGGGGTCAGCATGCTCAGACCGATGTGCCAGTCCTTGTAGATCCAGTTCTATGCCATAGTAGGCTTGGGAAAATCTCACCTCGCTGGCGAAAAACTTTTGATAATGCATTTGTCCCCTATCGGGCGCATGGGCAAAACGTACACAGTGCAGTAACAGTTGATGATCCTGTAAAATGACACGTCCCAACTGCACCATCGCGGCCATGGTCAGTTCATTTAGCAGATTATATTTTTCGTCCAGATAGGCCCAGTATAATTCAATACTGTGTTCATGCTGCTTCAACTGCAAAGGTACAAACTCACCGCCATCAACCACCAGTCGTTGAAAACGCATGCTATAGCCGATCATTTCCGAAACACTACTGCTCCGCGAAGCCATATAACCGAGCACACCAAAATGTTCTGGGCGAATGACCTGTACAATCTCGAAAATCAGCTGCGGACAGTTTAAATACAGCCGGGTTGTTAAAAGAAGCTGATTCAATAATTCCAGCGACACTTGCGTGGCAAAAGGCTGATCAATCAGGGTCACAAGCGCTTCATGTACATCTTGCAGAAAGTCAGCTTCCAAAGGCTCAATTTGCAGACCACGCAGATAGGTCGCCCAGAGTTGAATATAACCATTGGATATTTTTATGTCTTGCATGCGCGCTTCTCGCTACCTGCTTTAGTCTGAGCAGTTTTTATTTTCATTTGGCATAAAATGTATAAAAATTGGCAAGCGCTGTCAAAACAATTACAGGATTCCCCGACATACTGTTCGCATCGTCATAAAAAAGAATCTACAAGATGAACGCCATATTAAAATCCGCCCTACAGCCTGTGGTTCGCACCCAACTTGATTTTAAACTGGATGAAATTCCACGTTACTGGTTCGGCGGCGACCCCTTCATGACGCGCATGTTCGATGCCCTGAGCCTGACCTTTCCAGACGGCGAGCGTTATTTTATTCAGAGTGTCCGCCTGTTCCGCGATCAGATCCAGGACCCGGAGCTGCAACAACGTGTCGCGGATTTTATCCGCCAGGAAGCCCAGCACGGCATCGCGCATGACAAAATGAATCAGTTGATGCGCGAGCAAGGCATGCCTGTAGACCAATTTATTGAACGTTTAAATAAAATTTTCAATTATGATCTGAAGCACCGCTCACCCCAGTTTAATATTGCCATTACCGCTGCGGCAGAGCATTTAACGGCGCTTATGGCAGAAACTTTTTATGGACAAAAACAGACCCTGAAAGATGCCCATCCTTTTGTACGGGCATTATTGGCCTGGCATGCCATTGAGGAAATGGAACACCGCGATGTAGCTTTTGATGTGATGAAAAATGTGGCTAAAACCCCAGAATTTACCCGTCGAGCCACCTTAGTCAGCACGACCATTTTAATGTTTAGTTTTACCGTCTACCGTGCCAATGTCATGCTGAAACATGATGGCTTTAGTCTCTTGCAACGCTTGCAGATGAATCTCAAGAGCTTACCCTGGTTTTTTGGCCCAAAAGGCACATTGACCCGAATGGGCAAACAGTATCGAGACTGGTTTAAAAAAGACTTTCATCCGAGTCAGCACCCAGTGATTGCCCAATACGATGTCTGGATCAACACCCTAAATGAAACCGGCGATCCGATTCAAGCCGGTGAAGCCTTCTGGCAGGCCGCGAAAGACTAAACGTGAGCATCGCTTAAATCAAAAAACCTTCATTAACTTGAAGGCTTTTTGATTTAAGATGATTTACCATTTGGCATAATGCTGCTCAAGCAAGGCATATTCATTCAGTAAAATAATTTCCTGATCATCCTGCTGAATGGTGCCACAGACTTTGGCCTGCCACTGGCTAAACTGGCTGCCGACCAGACGCAAATTCAGATTTTCATAACGTCGCCAGCCTGTGCTTACAGTCAGATTTAGCTTTTCATCTAGCGATTGAATCGTCCATTGAGTTTCGGATGCCTGCTGAAAGAGCACATCAGCCAATGGATAAATTTTTCCGTTGATCCATAAACAGTTTTCATTACCAAAGCTTTCGTTAACACCGGATGCTAAATTAATTCCAATCCGCTGATTGGTCGCATCCCAAAAGTTACACGACAACCAAAACCAGGCAGTTTCTGGACGTAAAAAGCCACAGGTGTCATCCAGCAAGGCAAAAGTTCGTTCGTTAAATTGAATCTTTTGTTTTTGTTTATTTAAAAAATAGCCTTCGCAACCTAAGGTCGTGAGCTTTTGCGTATAAGTCCAACCATTAATACCAGTTGGGCTACACATACTTAAAGGATCGGTTCCTGCACAAAAGATTCGTGCACTGAGCTGAATTTCGCCGTATTTACTGACATTGATATAGCGCACACCGTTGGCATGCTGAATATCGACCTGAAAAGGCGATTTATGAAAATAACTGTGATTGAATAATGGTTGTTCATCCAGCACAGTATGGCGAGACAGGAAATTAATCGCATTCCATTCCAGAACGTCATTGGTCATATGATTGTAGACATAGACAAAACTGTGCCCTGCCCATGCAATATCGGCAATCGCCAGCCCAATGGTATAATGTTCGTGCTGAATACTACAAAATTTGAATTTCTTATATTTTAGATGCTTACGCCAGCCTGACAGCACCTGACCATAAGGGTTCTTGTATTGATATGCCTGATAGTCAATACTTTTTGGAAGTTCCTTGAAACGTCCATAGTGCGGTTGTCCATTTGCCTGAATTAAATCCATTTAAGATGTTCCATCTCAGTCAAAAGCTGTTTTTCCTTTCCGGTATTATGCAGATTATTGAACTTTGATAAAGATTTTTTTTAAGTCACTCGTCGAATCCTGACCCTCAGCCACGCTATAGCCCTATGCTTCAGTTTTAAATCGTGAGATAGGTATTTTCCCAGCGATTCGCACTAAAATGTCCCTCCACCAGCTGTACATATCGGCCATACACCTGATCAATCGCAATGCAATCATCGACATCCAGCACCCGGTCAGTATGCTGTTTTTGCCAGTGCTTGGCGAAATAAGCTTTACCGCGCTGTTTTGCCACCATGGCATTCTGTGCCACCACCAGCACATAACGGTGCAGCTCACCAAATTCACGTGCATCATACCCCCCTAAATTAATCAGCCAAAGCTTTTCGGCAGCCTGATTCGGGGCAGCATCGCTAAATTGAACGTGATAATTTTTGCCCTCGAACTCCAGTCCATTAATTTGCGCCCAGGCATCAATATGCAGCCCTTTTTGCTCGGCAAACCAGGCATTTTTCAGTTGAGGATAGGTTTCTTCCAGAGTTTCGCCTACTGCCAGTACCACATCATGAACTTCTGTATTGGCACGGGCATGACGGCCACCAAGCATCACAATAAATAAACTGGGCATTCGATTTCCTTATTTCGCTGCAATTTTAAGAATGATTTGATCAATGCTTAGAAGTATATCGCAAAGTAATTCCATGATATTGAGATGATGATTCGTCAAGACAAATTTCCTCAATTGACCCGAAGAAATTGTCCCGAAATAGTATCTGATTACTCAACATTCATTTGTATTTCGAGATCATCATGATCCCGCCCAATGCTCAAAAACTCATCTTCAGTGAATACAATCTGGTAGCATAAAATTTCTTTCCAGCACCATAATGATTTCTAATCGCAGAAAATTATTTTTTTGTACAAAATACAAACACAGCTAAACCATACAAATCTGTACAAATTTTCGCCCAAATTTCAATCTAAAAGCATATTTCGTTGACTGAAATGCGCTGAAAGACGATACTCTCAATGTTTTTATTTAAGCAAATCGGTTCAATGAGGCTGGACCAAAAGTTCGGCCCTCAGAAACTCAATCCAACGCAAGGGGCTATATATGGCTGGTGGAAAGTCAACTATCATTTACACACTGACCGACGAGGCGCCATTACTGGCGACTTATTCTCTGCTGCCGATCATTGAGACCTTTACTAAGCCAGCTGGCGTTGAGATCGTCAAAAGTGACATCTCTGTAGCTGTGCGCGTGCTCTCTGAATTTACAGATTACCTAAGCGAAGAGCAAAAGGTGCCTGACACTCTAGCTGAGCTAGGTCGTCTTACACAAGATCCAGACACGAACATTATCAAACTCCCAAATATCAGTGCTTCTGTTGGCCAGCTAACAGCGTGTATCAAGGAACTCCAGTCTAAAGGCTATGCCCTTCCTGACTATCCTGAAAACCCGGCCACTGAAGAAGAAAAAGCAATCAAGGCACGTTATAGCAAATGTCTTGGTTCAGCAGTAAACCCGGTACTACGTGAAGGTAACTCAGACCGTCGTGCACCTGCTGCCGTTAAAAACTATGTGAAAAAACACCCACACTCTATGAGCGAGTGGAAACAGTGGTCTCAAACTCACGTTTCACACATGGACGAAGGCGACTTCTACCATGGCGAAAAGTCGATGACTTTAGACCGTGCACGTAATGTGAAAATGGAATTGATCACCAAGTCTGGTAAAACCATCGTTCTTAAGCCAAAAGTTGCGCTTCAAGATGGCGAAATCATCGATTCAATGTTCATGAGCAAAAAAGCGCTTTGCGATTTCTATGAAAAAGAATTAGATGATTGTAAAGAAGCCGGCATCTTGTTCTCACTTCACGTGAAAGCAACCATGATGAAAGTTTCACACCCGATCGTATTCGGTCACTGTGTGAGAATTTACTACAAAGACGCATTTGAAAAACACGGCAAGTTATTTGATGAGCTTGGCGTGAACGTAAACAACGGTATGGCTGGTCTTTATGAAAAGATCGAAACTCTACCAACCTCTGTACGTGAAGAAATCATTGCAGATCTACATGCTTGCCAAGAACATCGTCCAGCACTTGCGATGGTTGATTCTGCCAAAGGCATCACGAACTTCCATTCACCAAACGACGTGATTGTAGATGCTTCTATGCCTGCAATGATCCGTGGTGGCGGTAAAATGTGGGGCGCTGATGGCAAACCTTATGACTGTAAAGCCGTCATGCCTGAATCAACATTCGCACGTATTTACCAGGAAATGATCAACTTCTGTAAGTGGAATGGCAATTTTGATCCACGTACAATGGGTACAGTACCGAACGTTGGTTTGATGGCACAAAAAGCGGAAGAATACGGTTCACACGACAAAACTTTCGAGATCTCTGAAGCGGGTATTGCTAACATCGTTGATCTTGAAACTGGCGAAGTGTTGATGTCACAAAACGTGGAAGAAGGCGATATCTGGCGTATGTGTCAGGTGAAAGACGCACCGATCCGCGACTGGGTGAAACTTGCAGTAACGCGTGCACGTAACTCCGGCATGCCGGCAATCTTCTGGCTTGACCCGTACCGTCCACACGAAAATGAACTGATCAAGAAAGTTGAAAAATACCTGAAAGATCACGACACTGCCGGTCTTGATATCCAGATCATGTCACAAGTACGTGCAATGCGTTATACGCTTGAACGTGTTGCGCGCGGTCTAGATACCATTTCTGTAACAGGTAACATCCTGCGTGACTACCTGACTGACTTGTTCCCGATCATGGAATTGGGTACATCTGCGAAAATGTTGTCAATCGTGCCGTTAATGGCGGGTGGCGGCATGTATGAAACAGGTGCAGGCGGTTCTGCGCCTAAACACGTACAGCAGTTAGTTGAAGAAAACCACTTACGCTGGGATTCACTCGGTGAATTCATGGCGCTTGCAGTTTCTCTAGAAGAAATGGGTATTAAAGAAGGCAATGACAACATCAAGTTACTTGCTAAAACTTTAGACCGTGCAACTGGCAAATTGCTAGATAACGACAAGTCACCTTCTCGTCGTACTGGCGAACTCGACAACCGTGGTAGCCATTTCTACCTGGCGAAGTTCTGGGCTGAAGAACTTGCTGCTCAAGACGAAAATGCTGAATTGAAAGCGAAATTTGCACCACTTGCAAAAACTTTAGCTGAAAATGAAGAAAAAATCGTTACTGAGCTTGCTGAAGTTCAAGGCAAATCAGTAGACATCGGTGGTTACTACGCTGTTGATCAAGAGAAAGTAAATGCAGTGATGCGTCCAAGTGCTACTTTGAATGCAGCACTTGCTACGATCTAAGCTTTTGCAGAACTGACTCAGTCAGTGATGTAGAAAAACCGGCGTCTAGGCGCCGGTTTTTTATGTCTGATTGATGTATCAAAGTTATTCAATTAATCTATTTTTCGCTATAGATATAAATCATCATCTTACTGACAAAACCACTCAAATTCAGTCAAAAACCATTTTAAGAAATGATGAAAATAAATACTTTTAAATATACAGACAATAAAAAACCCCAAGACTGAATGTGCTTGGGGTTTTCTAGAATTTTGGTCCCGAGGGTCGGACTCGAACCGACACGTCATCTCTGACAGCGGATTTTGAGTCCGCCGCGTCTACCAATTTCACCACCTCGGGAGTGGATGAAAGGTATAATACGCGATTTCTCGGCACTGTCAACGCAGAATATTTACATTTGTTTATTTTTAAAACAAATGGCATTTTTTCGTTTTAAAATCGAGCAATTCCCGCTATAAAAAAGAAAAAAGTTTATACTAGCCGCAGTTTTTTTAGCGTAAATCATCATGCAACTTTCTGATTTTAATTTTGATCTCCCCGATGAGCTGATTGCTCGCTATCCTCTGGAAACACGCAGTGCCTCTCGCCTGCTGCACCTCGACGCACACGGTCAATATCACGACCATCAATTTACCGACATTCTGGACTTGCTTGAAGACGGCGACTTACTGGTATTGAACGACACCAAAGTCATGAAAGCACGTCTAAAAGGCAAACGTGCCTCAGGCGGTGCCATAGAAGTACTGGTTGAACGCATGATGGATCAGTTCATTGCACATTGTCATATCAAGGCCAGCAACTCACCGAAAGCCGGTGCAGAACTGTTTATTGGCCCAGATGCAGTAAAAGTGACCGTGCAAGGTCGTCATGAAAACCTGTTTATTGTGGAATTTTCACAGCCGATTTTAGATGTCTTAGACAAATATGGCGCCCTCCCTATTCCGCCCTATTTCAACCGTGAAGCAGAAGAAATTGATACCGAACGTTATCAAACTGTGTTTAATGATCCAACCAAGCTGGCCAGTGTCGCAGCACCTACGGCTTCTCTGCATTTCGATGAAGACTTATTGAAAAAGTTAGCAGCCAAAGGGATTCAGACCACCTTTGTCACACTACATGTGGGCGCAGGTACATTCTTACCAGTCCGCACTACCGATATTGAAAATCACATCATGCACAGCGAATGGTGCCAGGTGTCCGATGAGTCGATGGAACTCATCAAAACAACTAAAGCGCGTGGCAATAAAGTCATTGCCGTTGGTACAACGGCTACCCGTGCCACAGAAAGTGCGGCGCAGGCCAATGGCAGTGAGCTGAAAGGCTGGACCGGTGATACCCAGATTTTCATTTATCCGGGTTATCAGTTTAAAGTGATCGATCGTTTGATTACCAACTTCCATTTACCAGAATCGACCCTGTTAATGCTGGTGTCTGCCCTGTCCAATCGTGACAACATTCTGAATGCCTACAAGCATGCAGTAGACAGCCAATATCGTTTCTTCAGTTATGGCGATGCCATGCTGATTGATCAGGCACAATAGCGAGAATAGCTGCCCATGCCGATCGAGTCTGTACAACAGTCCATTCATATTCGCCGCAAGAAAAATGCAGTGGTGTTTCAGAATATCGCCCGGCTGTGGGATTTGGGCCGTCAAGCCAAGAGTCATCAAGACCTGCTGGACGGATTGCATCCCTGGAATGGCCCGATAACGCTAAAATTTGAAAATAATCTGCCATTGGCGCTGGCTGGTATTGGTTTGTTGCTCATCGTCAGCATTTTTATTGCACCGGAAAATATCTGGATTCAAAGTGGCGTTTTTCTGGGCGGTCTGCTGCTGTTCTGGGCCTATCTTTGCTATGAGCAACAACAACCATTAGATGAAATTATTGGCTTTCTGGAAGATGCAGCACTGGCCAAAAAATATCAGCTTGCCTTTCAGCAACAGCCACAGCATATTTCAATTCCTTTAAATCCCCTGCATTTTATTGGACATTTAAAACGTTTATTCCCCTTATTCAATCAAGGTTCTTTGAGTAATGAGATTACACGTTATGCCAGCACGGTATGGGAAGATGAAAACGGCCAGCAACATCAGGTGCTGCTGTTTCAATATCACTATATTGATGAAGTACAGGTTCGCAACAAGCAAGGGCAGCCGGTTAAATTAATGCAGGTTCACAAAGACCTGTGGGGCGTGTTTGTCTTTGATATCCAGATTCAGGGACTGGCGGTCACGACTTCTCGACGTAAATTTTATTATCCTTATAACCATCCCTGGCATAGTAGCGATATTCGTACCAATCAACGCTTAAGCTTTTATGGCAGTGATCCGATGCAAACCGCCAAATTACTCAGTCCGGGTTTTGTACTGCGTCTGGCCGATTTTTTTGCACAGCGTCAGGGGGATTTACTGTTTCATCCGGAAAATCGGATGCTCTGCTATCTGGGGCCTCATGATTTATTTCAGGTGTCGAGCAAGCATCGTCATATCAATGATATTTCGACATTGCGCGGCCATCTCAGAACGTTTAAATTAAGACAACTCGAACAGTTACAACATGATCTTGTGCAGTTTTTAAAATAACTGCTTTTTTTTAAATCAATATTTTCAGAATATAAATATGAATTGGGGATATCTCGCATGGGATTTTTGGTTTTATGTTTGATTATTATTGCGCTGATTGTGCTGATCATTATGATCCGCAACAGTATTGTCCGTCATCACAACGCGACGATTCGCGCCTGGTCGGATGTTGCCAGTTATGAACGGCAGAAACTGAAAATTCTGGATGGACTGCAGCCGCTGGTCGAGCAATATTCTTCTTTTGAAAAAGGCACACTGGAAAAAGTCACCGAACTGCGTCAGAACATCATGAATTTAAATATCAACGATGCCGACATTTCTCAGTTACAGCGCATTGAAAGCCTGAACAAACAACTCATGCATAGCCTCAATGTAGTGGTTGAAAACTATCCCGAGCTAAAAGCCAATGACATTTATCTGAAAATGATGGCTGAAATTGAAGAACAGAATGAAAATGTCGGTGCGGCAATTACCATTTATAATCGCAATGTGGAACTGTTTAATAACCAGATCCAGATTTTTCCACACAATGTGATTAATAATATGCTGTTAGGAAAAAAAGCAGTTCGCCCTTTTCGCGATCAGAGCGCAACCCAGAGTTTTGACTATCGTCCAAATTTTCACTGAGCAACTATCTCATCTGATCGACTTTCTCATCCTGGCGTACTCAACTTATAATAAAATGACCCAGGATGAAGCTACACCTTTATAAAACCAATAAAATAAAGAATAAAAATTATGCTGAATTATGTAGAGCGCTTAGAGCAGACGCTGGTGGAAGAATTTTATCAGCTTTATGACCATTATCAGGACGATGGAATCTATGCCTGTAGTCTGGTCTTTGACGAATTTTTACTGCTGGATGATCTGGCCATTTCGACTGAATGCATATTTTTAAAGATCCGGAAGATCAGCGGCAATATCTGGCTGAACAAGATCGCTGGAATGTCCCAAAATGGCGTTATCGGGCACAAGCTGCGCCCGACTCTGGACTGATCCCCTTCAAAACTTTGCTGGCTGATTATTTTAAAACCCAGCATAGTTTTGGTCATCCGCTATTAGAACAGCAACAGCTCCACACAACACATCTGGATTTATTACTGCAAACATTCAAACAGGCCAAATATCGCCTCTCCGAAGCCTATGGTCTGGATCTGGGCAATATACTTTTTTTCCTGAGCCTGCCAAACCAGGCCGAATTTGAACGCCGATCTGCACTGGAACTCAACCCAGAAAGTGCCTTATTGCAAAACTTTCTAGCCTCCCGACATGCCCAGCCTTTTTCTGAAATCAGTAAGCGATTAAAACTCTCGCAAAATGACAAAGACATTCTGATTGATCTGGAGCAAATGCTGGTGATGGAGCCTTATGATTATCTGCAAGTGGCGCACGATGCCTATTTGCTGACCTTGGAATCCTACTTTATCGACAGCAATATCTATATCCAGAAACTGATCCAGCATATTGCCGCCATGGCCTCTGAACCGGATGGCAGCTGTGCTCTTAGCCGGGAAGATATCCAGCAGCGCTTGCAACAGTTTTCTGCAAATTCGACTATTTCACCTGATCTTGCATTTATTCAACGATAAATAAAATTACAGAGCGAATGCTCTACAATGCTGGCGTTTAGCGTAAGAATCAAGGAAAATAGCGCCCTTTAGCTATGAACTAGCAGCGAACTGTTTTTTCGCCTGGATGTGGAACTCCTATGAAGTTTGAAAAATTAGGTCAGTCGGGTCGCGCCCGTCGTGGTCGTTTAACGCTTGAACATGGTGTGGTTGAAACCCCGATGTTTATGCCTGTCGGCACTTACGGTACGGTGAAAGGCCTGTTGCCGCGTGATATTAAAGAGATCAAGTCTCAAGTCATTTTGGGCAATACCTTCCATTTGTATTTACGTCCAGGACTCGATGTGATTCGTGAACATGGTGGCCTGCACGAATTTATGAAGTGGAATAATCCCATTTTGACCGATTCCGGTGGCTTCCAGGTATTCAGTCTGGGTGCAATGCGTAAAATTAAAGAAGAAGGGGTCACCTTCCGCTCACCCATCGATGGTTCAAAAGTATTTTTATCGCCTGAAATTTCAATGGACATTCAGCACACGCTGAACTCTGACATTGTGATGATTTTTGATGAATGTACGCCCTACCCTGCGACGCATGAAGAAGCGCAAAAATCCTTGCAACTGTCTTTGCGCTGGGCGAAGCGCTGTAAAACCCAACATCATGAGGTTCTGAAAAACCGTAATGCACTGTTTGGGATTATTCAGGGTGGCATGTATGAAGACTTACGTGAAGAATCGTTAAAAGGCCTGCTTGATATTGACTTTGATGGTTACGCGATTGGCGGTCTGTCCGTTGGCGAGCCTAAAGAGGAAATGATCAAGGTACTGGATTATCTTCCAGAACAAATGCCGGCAGATAAACCGCGCTATTTGATGGGTGTCGGCAAGCCTGAAGATATTGTGGAAGCGGTGCGCCGTGGTGTCGATATGTTTGACTGCGTGATGCCAACCCGAAATGCACGTAATGGTCATTATTTTGTCACAGATGGTCTGGTACGGATCCGTAATGCAAAATATCGTCACGATCAAAGCCCGCTTGATCCACATTGCGATTGCTACACCTGTACCAACTTCACTCGTGCTTATTTATTCCACCTCGAAAAATGTGGGGAAATGCTTGGTTCGATGCTCGGTACCATTCATAACTTGCGTTATTACCTGCGCTTGACTGAATCCATGCGTGATGCCTTGGACAACGGTACATTTGATGCGTTTGTGCAGGACTTTTATGCCCGTCGTGGCCTGGAAGTACCCCCTTGCCCGCAAGATTAATCCATCAGCATTTGCGCTGAGGAAAAAGACAATGTAAATTGCAAGAATATGTCAATTTATTATCAAGTTGATCACCAGTTTTTTTATTTTAGGAAAATGTAATGAGCCTTTTTATTTCGACTGCTCACGCTGCAGGTGAAGCTGCACAACAACCCAGCATGATGGCGAACCTTTTGATGATTGCGGTTTTTATTGCAATCTTCTATTTTTTGATCTGGCGCCCTCAATCTAAACGTGCCAAAGAACATCGTGCTTTGGTTGAAAGCCTTGGTGTTGGCAGTGAAGTCGTTTTTGCAGGCGGATTAATGGGCAAAATCACCAAGATTGAAGGTGACTTCGCAGTGGTTGAATTGAACCGTGGCGTAGAAGTTAAAGTTCAGCGTGCGAGTGTGATTTCAGTCCTTCCTGAAGGCACTTTAAATAACCTTTAATCAAAAATAGTCGTGCCCTTGCACGACTTTTTCATTTTAAGAAGAAAATAAATGCGTTACCCAGCATGGAAATATGTACTGATTCTAGTTGTACTAGTCATCAGTACCTTATATGCCCTGCCAAGTTTGTATCCAGATGAACCTGCTGTACAGATTTCGGGTGCCAAAGCCGGTACTCAAATTGATGCAAGCATCGTACAAAAAGCAGAGCAAATTTTAACAACTGAAAATATTGCCACCCATGACAATAGCTTTAGCAACAATGCTGCCTTATTACGTGTAGATTCAAGTGAATTGCAACTTAAAGCCAAAGAAGCTTTACGTCGCGGATTAGGTGATGATTACGTGGTTGCATTGAACCTTGCCCCGACCACGCCGGAATGGCTGCAAAAAATTGGTGCCAAGCCAATGAAGCTGGGTCTGGATTTACGTGGCGGTGTTCACTTCTTACTCGAAGTGGACATGGACAAAGCGATTGCGCAGCGCATGGAAACCTCTGCGACAGACCTACGTCGTCAGTTGCGTGATAACAACCTGAAATTTAATAGCCTGAACTTAAGCAGCAACACCATTGTGGTGCAGTTTGCCAGCAACGATGATCGTGCTGCAGCAATGGACTTCTTGCGCCGTAATGGCAATGAGTTTACCCAGCAGGCTGTTGCGACTGATACCGGCTCGACTTTACGTTTGACTTATACTGATGTACGTAAGCAAGAAATCGAGTCTTATGCAGTCAACCAGAACTTGACCACCTTACGTAACCGTATTAACGAGTTGGGTGTGGCAGAAGCATTGGTGCAAACCCAAGGCAGCAACCGTATTGTGGTTGAATTGCCGGGTGTACAGGATACTGCAGAAGCAAAACGTGTCTTGGGTCGTACCGCAAACCTTGAGTTTCGTCTGGTTTCTGACCTGAATGATCAATATATTGATCCATATACCGGTCAGGCGACTGGCACATTGCCACCAGGTACAGAAGTATTCGCTTATGAATCCCTGGACAGTGGTCGTCAGCTGCTTTTGAACCGCAACCGGATCTTGACTGGTGAACGTGTTCAGAATGCATCTTCTGGCTTTAGTCAGGACACCGGCGGTGCTGAAGTCAACATTACGCTAGACAGCGCAGGCGGCAAACTGATGTCGGATGCGACCCGTAATGCGGTTGGCAAACGTATGGCGGTACTGTTCATCGAGAACAAACAGCGCATTAGCTATGTGGAAGACCCTGCGACCGGTACTCAAACTGAAGTTCGTACCCCATATACTGAATCTGTCGTGATTAATGCTGCAACTATTCAGGCGGTACTCGGCTCTCAGTTCCGTATTACTGGTCTGGATTCTCCGCAGGAAGCTGCTGAACTTGCCTTGATGCTACGTGCAGGTGCTTTGGCTGCACCAATGTACTTTGTCGAAGAACGTGTGATTGGTCCAAGTCTGGGTCAGGAAAACATCGACAAAGGGGTACTTTCAACGCAAATCGGCTTCATTCTGGTGGCGATCTGGATGGTGGTATTCTTCCGTCTGTTTGGTGTGATTGCCAACTTTGCTCTGGTCTTTAACCTGGCCATGCTTCTTACCGTCATGTCATGGATTGGTGCTTCTCTGACCCTTCCTGGTATTGCCGGTATCGTGATTACCATCGGTATGGCGGTCGATGCCAACGTACTGATCTGTGAACGAATACGGGAAGAGATGAAATGGGGTGCCTCGCCGAAACAGGCGATCGTGGCGGGTTATGATCGAGCCTATAACACCATTTTCGACTCGAACCTCACCACCTTCCTGGTTGCATTTATTCTGTTCGCGATTGGTACAGGTCCGATCAAAGGCTTTGCCGTGACCCTGATGATTGGTATCGTCTGCTCGATGTTTACTGCCATTACAGTGACCCGTGCCGTGGTACAGATCATTTATGGCAAAAAACGTAACTTGAAAAAGTTGAGCATTTAAGGAGATCGATGATGACTGAAAATACTCAACTGAATCAGAAACAGTATGGTCGCCCTGAAGACGAACGCGTCATTCCGTTTATGAAGATTGCTTTGCCTGCGGCATTGTTGTCTATCTTCTTAACGGTTGCGAGTCTGTTCTTTATTGCCACTAAAGGTCTGAACCTGGGTCTGGACTTTACCGGTGGTGTGGCAGCCGAGCTGAACTATACCAATCCGGTCAAACCGGAGGATGTTTCCAAGGCACTCAGCCAGGCTGGCTTCAACGATGCCGTGGTGCAGACTTTGGGTTCAGAACGCGACCTGATGGTACGTATGCCCGTTCAGGAAGACATTGAAGCTGAAGACCTGACCAAAGCGGTCACAGCAGCGGTTCAGCTGCCAAATAATGCGGCAGAGGTACCGAAGCTTGATGTGGTCGGCGGACAGGTGGGTAACGAGCTTTATGTTCGTTCTGCTGGTGCTGTAGCACTGGCGCTCTTACTGATGCTGGTCTATGTCACCATCCGCTTTGAGCTCAAACTGGCGATCGGTGCAGTACTGTCGCTGTTCCATGACATCGTGGTGACCCTCGGGATTTTTGCCATGACGCAGTGGCCATTTGACCTGACGGTACTTGCGGCACTCCTTGCGATCATTGGTTTCTCACTGAACGATAATATCGTGGTCTCTGACCGTATCCGTGAGAACTTCCGTAAGATTCGGGGTGCAGAACCGCTTGAAGTGATTAACATTGCCCTGACCGAAACCTTACGCCGTACCATTCATACCTCTATGACGCTATTGCTGGTTGTTGTTGCAATGATGCTCATGGGTGGTGATGGCCTGAAATGGTTCTCGATTGCGATGTTTGTCGGCGTTTTTGTCGGTACCTACTCTTCAATCTATATCGGGACTGGATTTGCACTTTGGCGTGGTTTAAACCGTCAGGACTTTATCGTACAAGTCAAGCCAGAATTTGAAGACGAAAACCAGATTCCCTAATCTGATATTTCATTTTCATCGTTCAGCCCGTCCTAGGATGGGCTGAATTATTTCTGCTGTTTGAATGTTGAAGTAGCCGGCAGAATCGCAATCACTGGATGGATTTTTTCAATATCTGTTTTTTGGAAAATGACTTTCCGATTTTCATCCAGACTTCGAAATTCATAAACATCCTGAGCTTCGCCCAACTCTTCTAAAATGAGCTGCAAGCCGTTGGCCAGATACACACAGCACATCCCCAAAACTGGCAACTCTTTATCACAAACCAGCCACCAGTCCGGTTTCAGACTGGGAAAATAATAGCGCTCTGCCACCTGAATCGCATAATGCTGTGCTTGCAGATGAAAAATATCCGGATTGAACGAAACCGTAGAATCTATGGGATTGAGTTTAAAGGCCTGCTGCTGTACCACCTGCATCTGAAACAAAGCGACCTGTTCTATAGCTGTAGCAAGTTCAATCTTCGGCTCGACCGTCTGATCCAGAATTAAACGGGCTAAGCCAAGCTGCTGTTCCAGTTCCCTTGCCGCCTTCTCCCCGATCTGACGTTTGCTATTCAGTAACTGTGCGATATAGGCAGCAGACAAGCCAAAATGCTCGCAGATCTCTTTGCCGGTTTTAAATTGCTGGGTGTCAATCAGCTGATCAATCACTTTTGTCAGATGATGTCGTCTTCGTTCAAATATTTCTGGCGCACTCATATCCATCTACTGATCTTTTTTTATCCATTTTATTCAAATACCTTACAATAAAAAAGCCCGCAATCAAATTGCAGGCTTTTCAACTGATTTCATAGGAATTTAAGTACCCTGTACCAGACGACGGGCACTAATAATCCCCGGTTGCTGCTCAAGACGAGCCAGCAGCTTGGAAAGTTGCGCCAGGCCTTTGACTTCAATCAACAGCTTCATATTGGCGATACCATCCGCTTCCGAAATGGTATTGACCTGACGGATATTGATCTGATCGGAGAAAATCACTTGCGTCAAATCTTTGAGCAGACCACGTCGATCATAGGCTTCCACCACAATCTGTACGCTCTGGCCACGAGTCGGCTGCATTTCCCAGTCGGCTTCTACCGCACGTTCAGGCTCTTGGGTGATCATGCGCACATAGTCCGGACAAGCCACCTTATGAATGCTTACCCCACGATTCAGGGTGATATAGCCAGCGATCGACTCACCATGCACCGGTTGGCAACATTGCGCGACATGCAGCTCTACGTTATCCAGCCCGTCAATCAGAATACCGTGCGCTGACAGGGTATGACTGGCACGCGGATTCAGCGCTGGCTTCAGCACCAGCTCAGGTTCATCCTGATCCAGATGCATATGACGATTCACCTGATTAATCAAGGCATGCAGGCTGATATCACCATTGACCAGATTCACCAGAATGTCATCACCAGTTTTGACATTAAAATGATTGCAATAATCACTCAAATCGATCGATTTTGGATGAATCGCCAGACGTGACAATTCTTTATTCAGCACTTCACGGCCGACTTCCAGGTTTTTACTGCGGTCCTGTTGACGGAACCAGTGGCGCAACTTGTCGCGCGCACGTGCAGTCTTGATATAACCCAGAGAGTTAACCAGCCAGTCCCGATTCGGCTCACGGTCTTTTTTGGTCAGAATCTCGACCTGTTCCCCGGTTTTCAGGGTATAGGTCAGTGGCACATAGCGCTGATTGACACGCGCGGCATAGCATTTGTTACCAACTTCGGTATGCACATGATAAGCAAAGTCGAGCACAGTTGAATCACGCGGCAACTCTTTGATATCACCATCACGACTAAACACATAAATTTTTTCGAAGCCTTCGAAGTCTTGAATATGTTCGAAGTTTTCGATTTCATCTTCTGCTTCTTTATGTGCACTGGACTCATTGCGTTCCTGATAATGCTCGAGAACTGCGCGTAAGGAATGCAAACGATGGTTAAAAGAATGATCGGTGGTTTTCGAGCCTTCTTTATAATTAAAGTGCGAACACACCCCCAGCTCTGCTTCTTCATGCATGCTGTAAGTACGAATCTGCACTTCAAGTGATTTGTTCTCGGCAATTACAGCCGTATGCAGGGAACGATAGCCATTGGCTTTTGGATTGGTAATATAGTCATCAAACTGATGCGGAATATGTCGCCAGATCTGATGTACAATCCCTAAACTGTGGTAACACTCCGGTACGCTCTTGACCAATACCCTTAAGGCACGAATATCATAGAGCTGGTCAAAACTCAGGCTCTTGCTTTTCATTTTTCGATAAATCGAATAAATGTGTTTTACGCGTCCGTTAATTTCAGCTTCGATGCCATATTCAGACAATTCATTGCGTAATTTATCAATCACGAATTGAATATATTGCTCTCGCTCTAAACGTTTTTCATTCAGTAAAGAAGCAATTTCTTTATAACGTTCTGGCGCAAGATAACGGAAGGCCAAGTCTTCCAGTTCCCACTTTAACTGGGCGATGCCTAAACGGTGCGCCAGTGGTGAGTAGATCGTCAGAATTTCTCGGGCAACCCGCTCCTGACGTTCACGCGAGGAATTGGTCAGCTCACGCAAGGCATAGGTACGCTCTGCCAACTTCACCAGAACCACACGCACATCTTCAGTCACTGAAATCAGCATTTTATAAATGCCGGACAGATGTTCACGCTGATTATTATCGAAATGGTCTTCCAGACGTTTATTTTTTTCGATCAGTTCAGACAGTTTACCCATGGCCAGCGTGCCCTTGACCAGGCTATGCACTTGCTCACCAAATTTTTCTAACACTTCAGTCAGTGGCATGACGCCTTCACGCACCGAACGATAGAGCATGGCCGCAGACAGGGTATCTTCATCGACATGCAGATGTGCCAAAATATCTGCCATCTCAATACCGGTATAAAAGGTATTGGAACGATGCTGAACCGTACTTTGCAGCTCTCTTTCTAATGTTAAGTGGGCGACTTCTTCGAGCTGCTGTAAAGGTGCCCCATCTAATATGCCACGAACCCGATCCAACCACTCAGTCAGATCGTGGTGTGCTTGTTCGGCATGTTCTACAGTCGTCTCCTGTGACAACTCATTGAGTCGTCCAGGGAGTTGCTCACGTACTGTGACCATACCCTTCTCCTACTTGTAAATACATCATTTCTTCAATCGTTCATTTAATTTTCTTTTTCGAACAATGCAATCGATTCAACATGCCCAGTATGCGTGAACATATCCATCACTCCGGCTTGAGTGAGGCGATAACCCTGTTGTACCAAGAGCCCTGCATCTCTTGCGAGTGTCGCAGGATTACATGACACATAAACGATTCTTTTTGCGCCAAACTGAGGAAGATAATGCATGACTTCTTCTGCGCCAGCACGTGGCGGGTCAATCAATAATGCATCAAAACCTTGATTTGCCCAAGTCTGGTGCGAGAAATCTTTGGTTAAATCTTGTGAATAAAAAGCAACTTGGGCAATACCATTATTTTTGGCATTTTCCGCACCGCGTTGCACCATTTCTTCACTCCCTTCCACCGCAATCACCTGACCGGATGTGCCTACACAGCGTGCCAGTGCTAGAGAAAAGTTTCCTAATCCACAAAATAGATCCAGAACCCGCTCACCCTGTTGCAACTGTAGCAAATTACATGCCAGCGCTACCATTTGCGGATTGATAGTCGAATTCACCTGAGTGAAGTCCACAGGATTAAAACCGAATTTCACATCAAAGTCATCAAGACTATAGTGCAAGCGCGCCGCGGCATCTGGAGCATCAATTCGCGAGAGTGTATCTTTGCCGGCAGGCTGCACATACAGTTGCCAGCCTTTCTGTAACGTAAATTCGCGCAATTGGTTGACATCAGCCACTGATAATTTTGCAGTTTCACGCACCAGTAAGGCAATATCCTGATCCCCCATGGCCAATTCTATATGACCAATGTCAGCCTTGCCATTGAGACTTTGCAGCAATTGTTTAAGGCTTGTAAGCGATCCAAATTCACGATCCAGAATCATGCAGCGATCAATCGAGGTTAATTTATTGCTTTGATTCTCACGAAAACCCACCACCAATGTGTCTTTAGCCGGCAGATAACGCACTCCGATCCGGGCTTTACGGCGATAATCTTCACGCTCGGAACGTAGCGGTGCAAGCCACTGCACAGGCTGGATGCCAGCAAAATGCTGTAAATGCGATTTCAGCACATTCTGTTTTAGTTCAATCTGTGCATCGGCTGCGATATGCTGCATATTACAGCCGCCACAGACCCCAAAATGTGCACAGATCGGCTTGACGCGAATTTCGGAAGCTTCGCTGAGTAATTCAAGACTGTCAGCTTCTTCCAGTTTTTTAACTTCACGGGTAATGCGAGCACGCACGGTTTCACCGGGCAAGGCATAACGGATAAAGACTTTCTTGCCGTGTTTATGCGGTGGATGATCCGGGTGTGAACCATAATGAGCGATGCCACGTCCCTCATGCGAAAGTGACTCAACCTGAAAAATGTACTCGGGTTGCTGGGTAGGACGTGTGTGTGCTCGATGCTTCATGAAAACCTAGGATGTGGGAGTTGGAAAATCAAAACGGGTAAAGTCAGTTCTTTGTGACGTTTCACGCCAAACCGATAAAAAGTCCGCATGCTGCGGTTGGGTATGCAAATATTGAATCGTACTGTGCAGCAAATGCTGATAATCCGGCAATAACAGCTGTCCTTTTAACAACAGCCAGCGGATATAGACCAGCCAGGTATTCAGCACATCGCCTTCACAATAAGAGGTCAGTTCGGTCCATTGCTGATTGCGGACATATTCAGGAACCCGATAGGCCCCGTCACCGCGTTTACCCGGATAACCCAGCAAATGTGCAACATCGTCCAGCTTCTGGAAATGACGCGCATGGAACATGGCCATCACATCCATTAAGTCGACATGACGATGATGGTAACGATTCTGGTAGTTATTATAACGCTTTTGCGTGTCAATTTCGCCCTGATCGAATAGACTCGGTGCAGAGAGTCCATGATACATGGCACGGTATAAAATCACCGGTAAATCAAACTGTGAACCATTCCAGCTGACCAGCGTCGGATGACGCTTATCAAAAATCGATAAGAATTTTCTTAAAATTTCCGCTTCAGAATGCTGTTCCCGGCTAAAAGAAAACAGCTTCATGCCCTGCTCATCGATCCATAAACCGGAAATACAGACAATTTCATGCAAGGGCGGACGCTGAAAATCAGAGCCTGAATCCTGACGGCGCAGTTTGGTCAGGGCCTGATCCAGATCTGCTTCAGGCAAGTCCAGACCAAATAAATGCGCGCCTGATTTGAGATCGGTTTGGGTTTCAATATCGAAAGTTAAAACAGGCAGGCGCATAACACAGTGCTCAAATAATTATTCAGAATCTTGCACAGAGAATAACCCTGTAGACAAGTAACGGTCACCACGGTCACAAATAATACACACAATGACGGCATCCGGATGTTCTTCCGCCAGCTTTATGGAAGCCCACACTGCACCACCAGATGAAGTACCAGCACTGATGCCTTCTTTCTGCGCCAGCTTACGCATGGTTTTTTCAGCTTCAATTTGTGGAATATCGATAATACGATCCACGCGACTGCGATCAAAAATGGTCGGCAGATATTCTTCCGGCCAGCGACGGATTCCGGCAATGCTTGAACCATCAGATGGCTGTAAACCCACGATCTGAATCTCCGGATTCATTTCCTTCAGATATTTCGAGACACCCATAATAGTGCCGGTTGTACCCATAGAACTGACAAAGTGGGTAATCTTGCCACCGGTTTGCTGCCAGATTTCAGGACCTGTAGTCAGATAATGTGCTTCGACATTATCCGGATTGCCAAACTGATTCAGTACCAGACCCACGCCATCATTTTGCATTTGAGCGGCCAGATCACGTGCACCTTCCATGCCTTGTTCTTTGGTAACTTCAATCAGCTCGGCACCATAAGCACGCATCGCATCCTTACGTTCCTGACTCATATTGTTCGGCATGATCAGCTTCATTTTATAGCCACGCATCGCTGCGACCATCGCCAATGCAATCCCCGTATTTCCGCTCGTTGCTTCAATCAGGGTATCACCCGGCTTGATCTGTCCACGCTTCTCGGCCTGCATGATCATATTATAGGCCGGACGGTCTTTGACCGATCCTGCCGGATTATTGCCTTCGAGTTTCGCGAGTACTGTAGCTTGAGTGTGACTTACCAGACGCTGTAAACGCACCAGTGGCGTTTTGCCGACATAGTGGTCTAACAAAAATTCATCTGCTTGAAAATCGGGGGTGGTATTACTCATTGTGTGCACCTATATCGAGGTGCGGCTATTGTATGAAAAAATGCTTTTCCCTGCATCCATTTAGCACTGCTTTTTCAGGAAACTCTCTAAAACAGACTCAGTATCCTGCTATAAACTTCATTTCCCTGTGATTTAGCAAGATCAAGCAGCTCAGCTGTGAATATAAAAGCGTTATTTTCAGCCCCGGACTTTCAGACGACTGAAGTCTTCATCGCCCGCTTTTCACTGTATTTCAGCAATCATTTAACTGAAATCTCTTGTATTTTTAAAGGTTGATCTGAACCCTTATAAAAATAATGCTTAAATTTTAACTGTCGATTTAAAGCATGCTAATATGCCAGACATAAAGAAAATACTGCTTAAATCATGTCAACGATCAATAAAAAGCTGTTTAAACGCCTACACTTAAATCACGCCTATGGACAGTTGATTGCGCTGATTTTTGTGCCGATTACTATTTTGGCCTGTGTTGGCGCGATGCTGGTGTTGACTGAAACCTCGAATGCCGCACGTGCCCAGCAAAAGCAGATGGCAATTGCCATTATGACGCGTTTTCAAGGCACGTCTGAGTATGCACTGGATATTTTAAGCCTGTATCCCTGGCAATATGATCAGGCCCACAATGCCATGCAGAATATGCTCAATGAAAAACATCTGGTTCGGGCAGCCATTCTGGATGACAGTGGCAAGAATCGTTTAGGTATCGGCTTTCAGGAACAGGCCGCTTGGCCCGATTTTGATAAAAGCGGTAACTTTATTGGCCCGATTCTGCATAAAGACAATCATATTTATGCCATTAAAGTGAATGAAAACAGTTTTTCTAAAGGCTGGCTGGCAATTGAACTGGATAATCAGCCGCTGGAAATTGCCCGTTACCGGGTCTTGATCGTGTTGATTGCGACCGGTCTGTTGACCTTATTGCTGTTATTACTCTGTCTGAATTTCTACTCACGGCGCTGGATTGCACCGATGTATGAAATTCGCATGCAGCTGCAACGCCTGAATGCCGACACCCTGGGTCAGCATATGGTGATTAACAGCACTGGAGAACTGCGTTTATTGCAGCGTGATATCGCCAATGTGGTGAAACGTCTGCATTTCAGCTTTCTGGAACTGCGCGAACATACCGAACAGACCGAAGATGATTTACGCCGTACTCTGGACACGTTGGAAGTCCAGAATATTACCTACCGTCAGGCACGTGACCAGGCAATCTCGGCCAATCAGGCCAAGTCGGTATTTCTGGCCAACATTTCCCATGAGCTACGTACCCCGCTAAACAGTATTGATGGCTTTATTCATCTGCTCTTGCGTCAGGGCAATCTCAGCAATGAGCAAAGCTTATATTTGCAGACCATTCGTAAATCTTCGGCGCATTTGCTGGCACTGATTAATGATGTACTGGACTTTTCCAAAATTGATGCCGGCAAACTGGAACTGGAAACAGCAGCTTTTGATCTGGAAGAAGCCATTTTTGATGTGATGGACATGCTCTCGCCACTGGCCGCGCAAAAACATATTGATATGGCGTTTTACTATGCGGACAGTGTACCGAAACATGTGATTGGCGATGCCTTACGTTTTAAGCAGATTCTGACCAACCTGATTTCCAATGCAATCAAGTTCACTCCGGATGGCGAAATTATTGTCCGGGCACGCATGGAACATGATGGCATCGATCGATGTGTCTTGCATTTTAGTGTACAGGACAGCGGCATTGGCCTGAGTGGTACCGATCGTAAAAAATTATTCGAGTCTTTCTCACAGGGCGATACTTCGGTCACCCGTCAGTTTGGCGGTACAGGGCTGGGGCTGGCCATTTCCAAACAGCTGGTCAGCCTGATGCATGGCCAGATTGGTTTTGAAGATAATCAGGAACGTGCCCCAACCGAAAAAGGCTCAACTTTCTGGTTTACTGCACAATTCCTGGTCGATGAAGATACTGTAATTGAACATCCAGATTTCAATGAATTGACGGTGGTGTCTTATCTGGCCCATCCGGCAACCGCGAACGTCTTGCGTCATTATCTGGAAAATTATCAGGTCAAGCATATTGAATGCGCATCGATTCTGGATCTGTTTAGCCGCCTGAATCATCTACAGAATTCTGAAAACACCTGGCTCATCGTCGATCATAGTGGCGACAGCGAAGTCCTGTTACGCGAGATCCGCTCGCGTTATCAGGGTCATTTGGCCGTATATGGTTATCAGATGCAACTCGATCCAAGCATGCTGAACGACCATCGTGCCCGTGCTCTGCATCAGCCACTCAGCCGCAGTGCCTTGATTCAGCTGCTGGGCAATCAACCGGTCTTCGATCAGGAACAGCATGAAGACTTTAATGGTCAGGGTCTGCATATTCTGGCCGTCGATGACCATTTGCCCAACCTGATTGTTCTGGAAGCATTACTCGCTGAACTGAATGTCACCACCAGCAAAGCCCTGAGCGGACAGGAAGCGATTGATATCATCCAGCGCCGTTATGAGCAGAAACAGCCGGCTTTTGATCTGGTCTTTATGGATATTCAGATGCCGGTGATGTCGGGAATTGATACCACACGTGCGATTCGCTCACTGGAATCGACCTTTGAAAACCATAACCGACTGCCGATTATTGCCCTGACTGCACATGCGCTGTCAGATGAAAAACATAAGCTGCTGCAAAATGGCATGGATGATTATGTCACCAAGCCGATCCAGATCGAGCAGATTGTGCAGATTCTGACCCACTGGACCACCGAACATTTTAAACGGCTTCCAGTGCTGGAACGCGCCCATGTGATTGATGCACTGGATCCGAATATTCTGGACTGGCAGCAAAGCCTGCAACTGGCAGCCAATAAGGAAGATCTGGCAGTAGACCTGTTGCGCATGCTGGTCGACAGTTTTGCCGATGAACTCACTGAAATGCAGCAGTTAATTGAACTGGAAGATTTCCCGCAACTGGAACATGTCTTGCATCGTTTATATGGTGCAACCCGCTATGTCGGCGCACCGACTTTGCAGAAAGTCACGGGCGGATTTGAACAGTTCGTTTCAACCCTGCGTAAAGAACGTCGCAAGGCCGACGAAAACTTTGTTCAAGACGTGCTGAAACATTTTGATGAACTTAAAGCCGTGGTCGAACAAGTTGAACAGGCCGCCCAGCAAATTCTGAAACAACATTTGAATTAAAACTTGAAGCTGCTCAGTCCGTGACTTAGAAAGTATGACTGAGCTGTCATGTAAGCTCACGGGCCGCATGTTATGCTCGGCTCAGGAAAATAAGGAAGAATGCCATGTCACTCGTGCGCTTGGAAAAAAATAACGGCATTGCCACAGTTACACTGAATCGCCCGGATAAACGCAATGCCATGAGCTTTGCCCTGCTGCGTGAACTGGTTGCGACTGCGCAGAAAATCAAAAAAGATAAAAGTATCCGTTGCGTCATTTTAACCGGTGAAGCGCAGGTGTTTAGTGCCGGCATTGATCTGGCCGATTTAAATAATCCTAAAAATCGTGCCTATGCGGCCTGGGAGTTAATCCGTCCGGGTCAGAGCCTGTTCCAGAAAGCCTTTCTGGTCTGGCAGGAATTACCGGTGCCGGTGATCGCTGCGATGCAGGGCTTCTGTTTTGGCGCTGGTATGCAGCTTGCTCTGGCCGCAGATATCCGTATTGCACATCCTGATACCAAAATGTCGATTATGGAAACCCGTTGGGGACTGGTACCAGATATGGGGCTCAGCCGTTCGCTGAAAGGCCTGATTGGGATTGATCTGGCCAAAGAACTGACTTTGACTGCCCGGATTTTTGACGGTGCCTATGCCAAAGAGATTGGTCTGGTTACCCATGTGGATCAAGAACCACTGGCACGCGCACAAGCATTGGCTGAGGAAATGCTGCAACGCTCTCCGGATGCCCTGATGGCCTCTAAGTTTGTACTGGATGCCATGCAGCATCGTCCAAATAAATCTTTACGTATGGAAAAAATCTGGCAGCTGAAATTATTGCTAGGTAAAAACAGCCAGCTGGCTCGTAAAAAGGACAAGAATCCGGAAGTCCAGTTCGTGCCACGCCAATATAACTAAATCGAGTTAGAGTCCAAGCAAGGAATAAGAAAAAGCATGCAGTTAAATCGCGATACTAAGATTGCCTTTTTGGGTATGGGCCTGATGGGACGCCGGATGGCGACCCGTCTACTACATGCAGGTTTTCAGGTTGCGGTATGGAACCGTACCCCGGCGGCTTGCCATCCCTTAATCGACTTGGGTGCAACTGCGCTGTCTTTGAATCAGATTGCGGATTATCCAGTGATTTTGACTTGCTTGGCAGATGATCAGGCGGTGCAATCGGTCTTTGAGCAGATCGCGCCGTATTTGGTTGCCGATCAAATCATTGTGGATTTTTCCAGCCTTTCGGTGCAGCAAACTCACGCGCTTGCAGCACAAGCACAGGCCAAACAGGTGAGCTGGATTGATTCCCCAGTTTCAGGCGGTACCGCAGGTGCTGAACAAGGCAGTCTGGTGATTTTTGCCGGTGGTGATGCCGCAATGATTGAACATCTTGACCCAATTTATGCAGCACTTTCACAGCGCGTCACCCGTATGGGCGACACCGGTACTGGTCAGGCGACCAAAATTTGTAATCAGCTCATTGTCGCAGCCAATAGTACCCTGATCGCGGAAGCAGTGGCATTGGCGGGCCTTGCAGGTGTAGATACACGCCTACTGGCACCTGCCTTGGCAGGTGGTTTTGCCGATTCCAAACCTTTCCAGATTCTGGCACCACGTATGGCCACACAAACTTTCGAACCGGTGCAATGGAAAGTGCAGACCTTATCTAAAGATCTGAACAATGCCGTGCAACTGGCCCAAAGCTTTGATCTGAATGTTCCGGTCGCGACTCAGGCCTTATCACAGCTGCAAATCCATCAGGCCCAGGGCTTTGCCGAGGCCGATCTGGCCACTGTGATTCAACAGCTCAAGCACGCATAATTTTTACTTTTGTAATACCCTGAATGTATAAGGAAAATACATGATTAAACTTGCCGTTAACCTGTCGATGATTTTTACCGAAGTGCCACTCATCGAACGCTTCGCGCTGGCTCGAGCACAGGGCTTTAATCATGTCGAAATCCAGTTTCCTTATGAATTGACGATTGGCCAGATTCAAAATCAGCTCAGCATCCATCAACTGAACTTATGCCTGATTAATGTGCCTGCCGGTGATTTAATGCAGGGCGGCCATGGCCTGGCCGGTATCCCGGGGCGGGAAATCGAGTTCCGTCATGCTGTTGAACAAGCTATCCAGTATGCCACGGCCTTAAATGTACCTCGGGTCAATATTCTGGCCGGCAAACAGCCTCTGGATTGTGACCTGTTGCCCTGCCTGAATACGCTGGCAAGTAATCTGAAAATAGCCTGTTCAATGCTGCTCGAGCATCAAATTGAACCGGTCTTTGAAATGGTCAATGGCACCGATATGCCACATTTTTTGATTCAAAATGTTGCACAAGCTCAGGAAATGCTGGAAGCGGTCAATCATCCGGCCTTAAAAATGCAGTATGACTGCTATCACATGGCGATGATGGGCGAAGATGTACTGGAAAATTTAAAAGAAAATATTCACCTGATTGGTCATATCCAGTTTGCGGATTGTCCGGGACGACATCAACCCAATACGGCGTCTATTCAATATCATGATATATTTCAGTGGTTAAAACATAGTCAATATCAAGCTTATGTCGCTGCCGAATATAAGCCGATGCAGCATTCCAATGACTCCTTTGTCTGGAAAGCTGAGTTCTTTCCGGAGCATGACTGAGTGGACTGCGGCTTCATTTGAAATTCAGCACTAAAACCGCTATATTAGACCATGCATAATTGTTAGGAAATTACACACCCCATGAATTTAGAACCATCGCCCAGCGCTTCTAATTCTCACGATCTTACTATGAATTCAAATTCTCAAGCTGTACAGGACTGCTTAAAAGTCGTACATGCTGCACTTGAAGATGTAAAAGCAAAAGAAATTGTTGAGCTTGATGTCAGCGGTATCAGTAATGTGGCTGATGCTATGGTCATTGCAAGCGGCACATCGACACGTCATATCAAATCACTGGCCAATAACGTTGCTGAAGAAGCACGTAAAGCTGGCTTCCGTCCGCTTGGTATTGAAGGCGAACGTGATGCTGAATGGATCCTCATCGACCTCGGTTATGTAGTGGTTCATTGTATGCTTCCAACAGCGCGTAAATTCTATGATCTAGAAAGCTTATGGCGCAATCCTGCAGATACAAACTCTGTAGCGTAAAATCGAATATTCAAAAAAGCGACCTGTGTAGGTCGCTTTTTTATTGCCTGTTCATCGGACTTTATAAGCGTTAATACAACTCAAGCTACAGCTATTTTTCTTTAATTTTCATCTTGTCTTATGCACCGATTTGATGGGTATTTTAGGATAAATTCATCATAAACATAGACGTTCGATGACCGCTCAATCATCTTTTTTCCAAAATATAAAATATAAAATATAAAATATAAAATAAAAAATCCCCCTTTATTAAAGGGGGACTTAGGGGGATTTAAATGATTAGTGACCCGTACCATTAATCGCTTTGGTCATATCTTCCACCACTTTCTTGGCATCACCGAAGATCATCATGGTCTTGTCGTTATAGAACAAGTCATTGTCCAGACCTGCATAACCGGTCGCCATTGAACGTTTGATTACCATAATAGTACGTGCTTTATGCGCTTCCAGAATCGGCATGCCATAAATCGGCGATGTTGGATCATCTTTGGCTGCTGGGTTGACAACGTCGTTTGCACCAATCACCAGCACCACATCCGTTGCCGGGAAGTCAGAGTTGATCTCATCCATCTCTAAAATATCTTCATACGGCACATCAGCTTCAGCCAGCAATACGTTCATATGACCTGGCATACGACCTGCCACCGGATGAATTGCAAAACGTACGGTTACGCCCTGCTCTTTTAAGATGTTCGCAAGTTCTTTGACCGCATTCTGTGCACGACCTTGCGCCATTCCATAACCCGGTACAATCACCACGCTGTCCGCATTTGACATGAGGAAGCCCGCATCATCTGCTGAACCAGAACGGTGGTTACGTTGTACCTGCTCACCCGCACCTGCTGTCGGCGCAGCTGTACCGCCCATTGCGCCACCAAACAGAACGTTGATGATTGAACGGTTCATGGCTTTACACATGATATAAGACAGAATCGCACCTGAAGAACCGACCAGTGAACCTGCCACAATCAGCATGTTGTTTTCAAGCGTGAAACCAATCCCGGCTGCAGCCCAACCAGAGAATGAGTTGAGTAGCGAGACCACCACCGGCATATCACCACCGCCGACAGGTGCAATCCATACCCAGCCAAAGACCAGTGCAAGTGCTGTCATTGCCCAGAATGCGGTCATATTCCCTGTTGAGAAGAACATGAAACCAAACACCAACATGGCAATAAAGATGATGGCCTGAACAGGTTTTACCCATGCGCCAGAAATGGTTTTTGCCCATTTCTTCGCAGCCAGTTTTCCATAAGCAAAGACTGATGCTGTAAAGGTAATTGCACCGACAAAACAACCCACGAACAGTTCAAATAAATGAACACGGCTCATTTCATGGAAATTGACGCCATTGGCCGCCAAAAGGTCTGGACCGAGTTCAATCAGTTTGTTGTTATGAATAATTGCAGCAATCGCAATCAAGACCGCAGCCAGACCCACCAATGAGTGCATCAGCGCCACAGTTTCTGGCATTTGGGTCATAGGGACAGTACGCGCACGGGCAATACCCACCACCGCACCTGCTACCATTGCGCCCACAATCATCCACACCACAGGATTATCTGCAACAAAGAAGGTGGTCAATACTGCAATCGCCATGGCGATCATACCGTAACGGTTACCTTGGATTGCAGTTTTAGGACCTGATAAACCACGTAGCGTCAGGATAAAAAGAACAGCACCAATCAGGTAGAACCAATCCGCATATTCTCGAATCATTTCCATGGATTAACCCTCTTTTTTCTTTTGCTTAGGTTTAAACATTTCCAGCATACGAGCAGTCACGGCAAAGCCACCGAAAATGTTAATGCTCGCCAGGAATACTGCAATTGCGCCAAGTACGCTCACCACGTTAATGGTCTGGAAATCCACGCTGCCTTCAACGCCGATCACCGGCAGACCAACAGTCTGGATCATTGCACCGACAATAATGATCGATGACAAGGCATTGGTGACCGCCATCAACGGCGTATGCAATGCTGGCGTTACCCCCCACACCACGTAGTAACCTACGAAAATGGCAAGGACAAAAATCGTAATTGTTTCAACCATGAGTCTTCTCCTTAACCACGTTTCAGCAGCACTTGGCCGGCATGAGTGACAAGTAGGGCTTTTTGAATTTCTTCTTCTGGATTCAGGACAAAATTCTTATCGGCATCAAACAGCGTTTCGACAAAATTAAACACGTTACGTGCATATAAAGCCGATGCTTCAGTCGAGACTGTCGAAGGAATATTGGGAATACCGAGAATTTTGACACCATTGCCGGTATGCACAGTTTCACCGCATTTCGAACCTTCAACGTTACCGCCCGATTCCACTGCCATATCTAAAATGACTGAACCCGGTTTCATTTTCGCCACTGTTTCAGCACGGATTAAACGCGGTGCATCACGGCCGGGTAAAAGCGCTGTGGTAATCACAATGTCAGCATTTGATACGGCTTTATCCACAATGGCAGCCTGATCGCGGATGTATTCCTCACCCGGCATCCAGCCATAACCATTCTTGGCCGCATCCGCCGCTTTTTGCTGCTCTTCGGCAGACATCGGCACGTCCAGCCATTTACCGCCCAATGATTCCACTTGATCTTTTGCTGTTGGACGCAAGTCTGTGGCTTCCACAATAGCGCCTAAGCGTTTTGCAGTGGCAATCGCTTGCAGACCCGCGACACCGACCCCCATGATCACCACACGGGCCGGTTTGACCGTCCCCGCAGCCGTCATTAGCATCGGGAACATGCGCTGGTATTCAGCCGCAGCCAAAAGCACCGATTTGTATCCTGCAAGGTTGGCTTGAGAAGACAAGACATCCATGTTCTGCGCACGAGACAAGGTCCGTGGCAAAAGTTCCAATGCAAATGCAGACACGTTCTGTGCCGCAAATTGGTCAAGCTCAGTATTACGGTAAGGATCAAACATCGCCACGATGGCGGTGTTCGGATTGAGTTTTTGAATTTCCTCACCTTTCGGTGCACGAACTTTTAAAATCAATTGACTGCCGGTGTAGGCATCATCCGTAATTTTGGCACCAACTTGTTCATAGGCGCTATCGATATAGGCAGCTTTAAGCCCTGCACTACGTTCGATAATCACGCTATGTCCTGCGCTGATCAATTTCTTTACTGTCTCTGGCGTCGCAGCGACGCGATTTTCACCGACAACAGTTTCGGCTGGAATTCCGATCTGCATGAGCGTTCCTCAAGCTAATTTTTCTTAAGTAAACATCGCTTAAACGATGCTTCCCCTCAGGATGTGTTCTTGTTGAATTTTTGGATTCTAATCAAACTGTTTGAAATTACTACCTACTATTTATTTAATAAATGCCTATATATTGAACTGATGATTCATAAAAATGTTGCTGTACTGGTGCGTGGCTTATATACGCCAAATATTTATATTTGATTATTTTATAAACGATATTCATTCACCTGAATGAAAACCTGAAAATGCGCTCGGCTGATAAGCCGCCTACTTGAGATTTTTTTTGTTACATTGATCTTTCTGACCAAAATTCCTGTTTTGGTTCTTTATGCTACCCGTTTCTGAATAGGTCTCTCTGCTAAGGACAGCGGCACTTTAGCTCTCCAAGTTTTCTAAATTTGACTTTATTGACAAATAAAGAACTTATTCCCGATAAGCTATCTGATCTGTAAAGTAATACCTTTTATTCAATTTAGTTATGATTTAACACCCATCGAGCTAGGGTTGAATTGATGGATGTGACACAACGAGATCTGTGGGTCTAAGGGTCACTTATCTCTAAAATGATCAGACCAAGAGGAACAAAAATCTTGCTGACCATTTATTATATTAATGTCATAAACCGAATAAGTGACTAAAATAAAGTTTATGCACCATATCTGCGCATAAAATGAGAGCCATTATTTAATTTTTTTCATTTTCAGGGGATTTTCCGTTCTTTCTTTGTCCTATGCATTGTAATAAAGCCAGCTATTGATCAAAAATCTGGCAACCTGATTATTCCTGACTGGTTTTCTAAGATCTTTTCATTGAGTCATTGTAATATTTTTCTACTTTTAAAGCCTAAAGTTCTCACTTATAGTGCCTTTCATTCCTGCATCAATGCGCTGCTTGTTTTAAATTCTCCTCGGCTTAGATAAGGTTGCTGCTATGAACACGCCCCTCGATATCAGTCAAAACAAGCCCTTATTATGGCTGATGGCGATTGCCTGTGGTTTATGTGCCGGCGCCAACTATTATTGCCAGCCACTGATTTCATCGATTCAGCAATATTATCAGGTGCCGGAATCACAAGTGGCACTCACCGTTACCTTTGCTCAAATCTCTTATGCATTAGGCCTGCTGTTTATTGTACCTTTGGGCGATATGCTGAATAAAACCAAGCTGATTCCCTTTCTCATGCTGGGTGCAGCTGCAGGTTTATTTATTTGTGCCAGTGCAATAAACCTGCCGATGCTGTGGGTTGGCACCATCATTGCCGGGTTGTTTTCCGTGGCTGCACAGATTCTGATTCCCCTGGCCACCATGGCGGTCAAACCGGAAAAAACTGGAGAAGTAGTGGGTTTCCTGATGAGCGGCTTGCTGGTCGGTATTCTGCTCTCGACCAGTATTGCGGGATTATTGTCCGACCTGTTTCACTGGAAAATGATCTATATCGTCAGTGGCATCAGCATGCTGGCTTTAAGTTTTTATCTGCGAGGAAAATTACCGAGTCTGCCACGTCTAAGAATCAGCTATGCAGCGATTTTCAAATCTATGACGAGCTTATTAACACATGAACCACGACTGGTCTTGCGCTCTCTTACCGGTGCCTGTGCTTTTGCCGCCATGAGCATGCTGTTCTCGACCATTGCCCTGCTGCTGACCCAAGAACCTTTCCAGCTGTCTGATGTCATGGTCGGTCTGGTGACACTGGTCGGCGTCTTTGGTGCATTGTCGACTCAATTTATTGGCAAATGGGCCGATCGGGGCCATATCAAAACCTTGAGCTGGATTGGCTGTTCGATCCTGATTGGGAGCTGGCTGTTCCTATATTTTGGTGCGGTATCGCTGCTGAGCTATATTCTGGGCTATGGACTGATTAATCTGGGGTTGGCGATTACGCATAGCTGTAATCAGAATGTGATTTTCCGCCTGCGCCCGGATGCCAAATCACGGGTCAATTCACTGTATATGACCCTGTACTTTATTGGCGGTGCCTGTGGTTCAGCCTTAGGGGTTTATGCCTGGCATCATGGGGGCTGGAGCATGACCTGTATTGCAGGACTCGGGCTGGCCCTAGGCGCTACCCTATTCGCCTTACTGGATCAATGGCATCACGCCCGGACAGCAGCCTAGATGCTTAACTATACTTAGCTGACTTGAGCCGCTGGATAGAAAGGTTTATTTAAATCTAGAGCAACTGAATTTTCCAATAAAATACAGATAAAGACCGGCAGAAAAGCGGCCAGAATCCGGCAGCTTTCCTCGAGTGACTTGTGATTCAGGGAACTATGATAGGTAACTCCGCCCTGCATGAGCTGATGGTGTAATGTATATAAACGACGAAATACCCCGACTAAAATTTCGACAGAATTTCGCTCATTTAAAGCATGCTGTATGATTTTTTTCTGCGTTTCCAGTTCAGCATTACAGCGTTCCAGACTAATTTTCTGGTGACGATAATCCCAAAAACTTTGTTCCATATAGGGGTTCACTAAGAGTGAGTGGATTGGCTGACTGTACTTTTCCCAGACAATATGATTAATCTTCTGGTCCAGATCATTTTGGCAAAGTATTTCTAGAAATTGACGCAGCTTATCCTTTCCCTGAACCCGATCATCCTCTTCTGCATAAATAGCCTGAAAACCAATCCATAGACTGATGAATTTAAAATCCAGATCTTGATCCAAGTCTAGCGCTTTTTTAAACCAGCCTAAGCCACGATGAATTTTTAAGTTAAAATGTGCTGAATTTTGTGCTTTATGGCTTTTATAAATCTCCTCCAATAACAGCATAATTATTCTCCTTATTTCTATCATTTTTTATATTGGTGTTTCTACTATCAAAATATACCATTCTGGAATGACTTGGAATTCTAATTTTATTTCTTGTTTCATGTCCTGGACTTACTGGCTTGACTCAAGTTCGCCGGGTCGTTCTGCTGATTTTATGCTAGTATTACGCCCTCGTTTTTTGCGATGTTGGCCTAGCGGGCTTGGGCAAAAAAATAATCTTTGGGCGATTTATTCATCCCTTCTTCTTCCATTTCGTTAAGGCGTAATTTTGAATGACTGATCTGACCACCATTGAAAATAAACTTCAACCACGAATCAGTGTCGCGCCGATGATGGATTGGACCACCAAAGACTATCGCTTCTTTGCCCGTCTGTTTAACCCAAATGTGATTATGTACACTGAAATGGTCACCACAGGTGCCATCATTTATGGGGATGCCAAACGGCATTTGGACTTTAACACCGAAGAACAGCCGATCGTGCTACAACTTGGTGGCTCGAATCCTAAAGATCTCGCGATCTGTACCAAGATGGCACAGGATTGGGGTTATAACGAAGTCAATTTAAATGTGGGTTGCCCGAGTGACCGGGTACAGAATAATAAAATTGGGGCCTGCCTCATGGCTGAACCCGATTTAGTCGCGGAATGTATTGCTGAAATGCAGCATGCGGTGGATATTCCAGTGACTGTAAAACACCGGATCGGGATTGATGATATGCAGTCTTATGAAGAAATGCTGCATTTTGTCGATACCGTAGCCAAAACCGGCTGCAATAATTTTATCGTACACGCGCGAATTGCCTTATTAAAAGGCCTATCGCCTAAAGAAAACCGCGATGTGCCGCCCCTGCGTTATGAAGATGTTTATCGCCTGAAGCAGGATCGTCCTGATCTGCTGATTGAAATCAATGGCGGGATCAAGACCTATGCCGAAACGCTGGAACATCTCAAACATGTCGATGGCGTGATGATTGGTCGTGAAGCCTATCATAATCCGTACTTATTGGCTGAACTGGGCCAATTGTGGAATCTGGATGCACCGGATCGTTTCGAGATCATGCAACAAATGCTACCTTATATTGCCCAGCGCATGGCAGAAGGTGCACCATTGTCAATTATTAGCCGTCATATTTTAGGACTGTTCCAGAACTTGCCGGGTGCACGTAAATGGCGTCAGGCACTAAGCGGTGGCAATGCCAAAACCTTGAAAGATGTGGAAAATGCGCTGTTTAATATTCAAGAAGCAATGCAACGTACTGAAGACTATGTGCGTGAACATCAGCAAGTTGAATCCTAAAGAATTTAAAAGTCTAATCGATATAAAAAAGCACCGATCATCGGTGCTTTTTTATAGAGATGAGCGAAGACGTTATTGAGTATATGCGGTGATATTACCGACCGGAACCGGTTCTTCCTGATAAGAAACACCTTGAAATTCTGGCTCGGCAATGGGTGTGACCAGAGAACCGCGCTCATGTTCTTTTGACTCATCTACAGGTTCCAGGTCATCTAAGGCTGCAGCCAGCTGCTGTAACTCCCGATCCAGTTGCTGCCGGTATTGCTCTATTTCAATTTCATCAATAAAAGCAAAGGCATCCTCTTCGATCGCCCACCTATAGCCTCCATCGACCTTAAAAATTTTGACATTGACCGGATATGCCTCCCCCTGATAATTCAGATGAGAAATCGCTTTAAATTGATTGCCCTGCCGCTGGACAATTTTGACCTTCTGCACAGTAAAACGATAGCGTTGATAATCCTGATTGGAATTAAATTCCTGTTGCATCTGCGCTTGAATATTTCTGGCCAATTCATCCATCGAGACAAAGTAACTGCATCCAGCCAGACAGGCGATCATCCATAACACAATGATTGTTCTCATAGCGCCTCCTTCTTTTTCTTTCCTGTTCCTGCTTATAGCTGATATATGCAGTATTGTTATGCTTGCTTATTCTGTGACCTATTTTATGCTTTTTTGAAAAAACAAGAAATAAGCAGTGCATGAATCATGACTAAATTATTTAAGATTTCTACAGCTTTTTAAATAAATGATAAAAATTTACTCATAAAAAAGCCCTGAGTCTAACAGGGCTTTTTTTTGTGAAGATTCTTTTAAAAATCGTCATCACTGGATGGATCACGATGCAAGGCATCATGAATTGCTTCGATCAGTTGCTGGGCAATTTCCTGCTTGGAGGCTTTTTCCAGATCACGTTTATCCATCTGATACTGTTCGGCAAAGAATACGGTCATGGCATTTTCATCCGACGCAAAACCGATATCGGCACGTGAGACATCATTGCAGGCAATCATATCCAGTTTTTTCGCGACCAGTTTGCCCGCGGCATATTCTTCAATATTGCGGGTTTCCGCCGCAAAACCGACCATAAATGGACGTTTCTCTTGCTGGGCAATAGTCGCCACAATATCCGGATTTTTCACAAGCGCCACATTCAGCTCATCGCCAGATTTTTTAATTTTGTGTTCTGCAACTTCGGCCACGCGGTAATCCGCCACCGCAGCAGTTGCAATAAAAATATCACAGCCATCTTCCAGCATCTGCATGCTTTCATTGAGCATTTTTACGGCAGAACTGACATTTTTGCGTTTGACACCATTTGGTGTATCCAGAGTCACTGGCCCTGCAATCAGGGTCACATCTGCCCCAGCGGCATAACAGGCAGCTGCCAGAGCAAAGCCCATTTTACCGGTACTGTGATTGGAAATATAACGTACCGGATCAATCGCTTCACGGGTTGGACCGGCGGTGATGGTGACACGTTTACCCGCAAGCTGACCAAATTTTTCTGCGATCGCACGCTGTGCTTGATGGAAATATTCTGTGACTTGTCGTGCCAGATCTTCCGGCTCAGGCATACGGCCTAAACCCACATCGCCACAGGCTTGAGATCCGGCATCCGGCATGATCACATGCACACCATCTTCAATTAAAGTGGCCAAGTTGCGTTGTGTTGGCTTAGCTGCCCACATTTGCTGGTTCATGGCAGGCGCTACCCAGACCGGTGCCTTGGTCGCCAGATATAAAGTACTGAGCAAATCATCTGCCAGACCTGCTGCAAACTTTGCCAAGGTGTCACAACTTGCAGGTGCAACCAGTAACAGATCCGCCCAACGTGCCAGCTCGATATGCCCCATACCTGCTTCCGCTTCAGGATCCAGTAATGCCGTATGGACCGGATTGCCTGATAAGGCTTGAAACGTTAAAGGTGTAATAAAAGCCTGTGCCCCTTGGGTCATCACCACCCGCACATTAAATCCGGCATCTTTCAGACGACGAACCATAATCGCACTTTTATAGGCAGCAATGCCGCCAGTCACAGCTAAAATGATATTTTTATGAGGAATTACACTTACGTCGAAGCTCACAAACAGGCTACCTTTCTGTTGCAGTGGGGCTCACAATAGCATTAAATAATGGCATTCCCAAGAGATCAGCTTCAGGGAAAACTCATAATTCATAATAAATAAGTCTAATAACTATGCAATTTTCTATTAAAAACTGGCCTGAACAAGAACGCCCGCGCGAACGCTTAATTCAATATGGTGCAGAAAGTTTATCCGATGCCGAACTACTGGCAATTTTCCTGCGTTCCGGCTCACAGCAACATTCCGCAGTCGAACTTGCCCGACTCTTGATTCAGCATTTCGGTCATCTCACTGCCTTACTGGATGCCCCCTTAGAGGACGTCAGTCGCTTTCATGGCATGGGCATTAGCAAATATACCCAGCTCATGGCCGTCAAGGAACTCGGACGGCGTTATATTTCCGAACATCTGAAACAGGATGCACTGGAGCTCAATAATTCCAAACGGTTACGGGATTATTTACGTTTTGAACTGCTCGGTGAAACTCAGGAAGTGTTTGCAGTGCTGTGTCTGGATGCCAGTTTAAGAAAAATCAGCTTTAAAAAACTGTTTTATGGCTCGGTGAATGCATGTGATATTTCGATTAATCAATTACTGCGCTATGCAATTACCCAGCAGGCAACCTCAATTGTAATTGCGCATAATCATCCACTCGGCCGGGCCTATCCATCTTCAGCAGATCTGCATCTGACTCGCCAGATTCAGCAAGCCTGTCAACTGGTCGATATTTATTTAATCGACCACTGTATCATTGCCCTAGAGGGCAGTTTTTCTTTTGCCGAGCAGCAACTCATTCAACCCGAAATACACAGGTGATTAGCACTTGACAAAGCTGGCACAAGTCAAGAAGATCATGAAAAAACTGTGATGATTCCAATAAATGATCGTACGTGACCAGCCGACTGTTTTTAAACTGCTGTTTTCCTGGCGGGGGACGATTTTACCTAAAGTTTTACCGCCTTTAGGCGTGGTGATGCTGATGTCAGCCATCATTGGTGGCTTGTCGCATATTGGTTATTTTCATTTTCCAGAATTACCCCTGGTTGGCTTTACCCTGATTGGAGTGGTGCTGTCGATCTTTCTCGGATTTAAGAACTCAGCCTGTTATGACCGCTGGTGGGAAGCGCGCAAACTTTGGGGCATTTTGATTGCCAATTCACGTCATTTTGACCGTGATTGCAGGATGCTGTCTCAAGGTCGCCGTGAACGTGTGATTCAGCACGTGATTGTCTTTGCCAATGTACTCCGCGATCGTTTACGCCACCAGACAGCCAATCCAACTGAACTGGTTGAAACCAGCGGCATGAGCCAGCAGGCTGTGACTCAACTCTATCAGCAGGCCAACGCGCCGCAATATACCTTAAGCCTGATTCAATGGGAGTTAATGCAAGCACTCAAAGAAGGTGAAATCTCAGACATCATCTATATGCAGATGAATAATCATGTGGCAGAACTAAGTATTGTCCAGACTGGTTGTGACCGGATTGCGACAACGCCTTTGCCTTTTGCCTATTCGGTCTTGCTGAATCGTACCGTCTATTTTTTCTGTTTTATTTTGCCTTTTAGCCTGGGTTCAACATTGGGTTTATTTACGCCTTTGCTGGTCGGAATTTTGGCTTATACCTTTTTAGGACTAGATGCCTTAAGTTCAGAAATTGAGGAACCTTTCGGCACCCAAAGCAATGACTTGCCACTCGATTCGATGGTACGTACTATTGAAATTGAACTGTTAGGGACTTTAGGTAAACCGACGCCACCACCGATTCAGGCCAAAGATCATAACCTACTGTAATTTATTTTTCTCTTGCCCTTTTCTATCAGCAAAGGGCACTTCTGCTTTGCAAGAACAAAGTTCGAGTAAAGCACTCAATCAACAAAACTCTCCCAAATCCCGACTTGTCCCGGTTTTAGGCTCGGCACATTCCCGAGTCTGATCCATGGCATATGGTCGCCATGAAAGTCACTGCCAATCGAAACTTTCAGACGATGCTCCGCAATCATCCGATCGACCATCTGGCGAGTAGAACTTGGATCTACCGCTGGCGGCAGTTCAACGGCGTCGCCACCAAACTTGGCAAAGATCTCGATCAGGTAACGAATGTTGGTTGCAGATAGGTCATATTTGGTCGGATGTGCCAGCACTGCAAAACCGCCACTTTCATGAATCACCTGAACCGTGTCTTCAAGACTCAAGCCATCAAATTTGACATAGGCTTTCTTACCTTCCTTGATGTACTTATCAAAAGCCTGTTGCGGGCGAGTCACAATGCCCTTTTCTACTAAGGTTTTGGCAATATGCGTCCGTGTTACCCGATCAGGGATATTATCGACTTTGACCAGTACATCGGCATAAATATCCTGACCAATTAAAGGAATCAGTAAGTCACAGATCTGTTTCGAGCGTTCCGCCCGGATTTTCTTCTGCTGATTGAGGGCTTTTTGTAAAGGCTCAGGATTTTGCATATCCAATGCAACAATATGCACGCCATAATTTTTCTTGGTGGCTGGACGTGACCACTGGCTGGAGATTTCCACCCCAGAAATGATCTTAATCTCATGATTTTTAGCGGCTTCTTGTGCCAGTTCCAAGCCATCCATAGTGTCGTGATCTGTCAATGCCAAAGTATGCACCGATTTCTCTACGGCAGCCTCGACCAATTGCTGTGGAGTTAAAGTTCCATCAGAAATATTGCTATGTGTATGTAAATCTACGCCGTGCATCTCTATACTATGACATTTATTTAATCAGATTTAGATACTCTAACATGAAAGCACTTTTAGACTTTGTGCCACTCATTATTTTCTTTTATTTATATAAAACTGTAGATCCAAAAGACACTGACCATCAACTTTTGCAATTGATCGGTTCTGCGGGGGGTGTCGACAATAATAATATTCTTGTGGCAACCACTGGTCTGATTATTGCTATGCTGGTGGTCTATGGTGCGTTATTTGTCATGCAAAAATTCCGCCTGGATAAGCAGCAATGGATTGTACTGTTTATGACCGTGATTTTTGGTGGGATCACTCTGATGCTGAGCGACGATTTCTATATCCGTTTAAAGGCGGTATTGCTGAATCTGGTCTTTGCGGGCGTATTCCTGCTGTCGCCTTGGTTTAGTAAAGATAAAAAGCCACTGATTCAGCGTCTGTTTGGCCCGGTTTTCAACTTAAGTGAAAAAGGCTGGATCAAACTGAACTATGCCTGGGTCGCCATGTTTGCACTGATGTCATTTTTACATACCTTCTTTGCCTACTTGTGGCTGGATGGAAAATATTGGGGCGAATTTACGGCATTCGGTGACATGATCGTGATGTTTTCCTTTATCATTATCCAGTTTATTGTATTGCGTAAATACTTTAAGACTGCTGAATAAATCCAACTACAAACGATTGAGAATCATCATGCCGTTATTTGTCGTTAGCTGTACCGATCAGGAAGGTACAGTGGAGAAACGTCTTGCCATTCGTCCACAACATCTTGCCCGCTTGCAAAAGCTGAATGATGAAGGCCGTCTGATTGTTGCAGGCGCGATGCCGAAAGATCCGAGTAATCCACAAGCCGGCTTTTATGGCAGTACCATCATTGTCGATTTTGACAGCCGTGAAGACCTGGATACCTGGTTAGAGGATGAACCCTTCCTGAAAGAAGGTGTATATGCACAGATTGATGTGAAACCGTTTAACAAAGCATTCCCTCAAGGATAAGGTTTATGCGTGTTGTTCTTGCCAGTGTTATTGGCCTCTGTTGTACCTTTCATTCTGTATGGGCAGTAGAAGTTGCCACAGTTCAGACAACACCGAACAGTGTCGCCGCCGCCGCTGTACAAGCTGCAGTCGCACCCCCCACTGCTACGCCAAAACCTGCAATCATCCCTGTGGCTGCAACAGCATCTCAAGCCCTTCCGGCAACTGGAAATAAGCCACTGACTGCTGAAGAACTCGCCAGAAATAAAGCTCAGCAAGATGCCAAAGTAAAAGCCTTGGTGAAAGATCAGGCGACACGTCTGCAACAGCTGGAAAAAGCCAATCTGGAAGCGTTAGCACAAAATCAGGAACTACAGCTCAGAAATGACAATCTTGGCGTGCAAGTACAGGTTTTACAAAGCGAACGCAGTGCGCAGATGTTCCTGTATGGTGCTGCCACGTTGGCCGTAGGCGTTTTGCTGGGCTTTCTGATTGCCAGTTACGTTTATACCAAACGTCGCCGTCAATGGTAATCTATTCCCCTTTCGGACTTATTTAAGGTTGTAGTCGTTTTGTCGCATGCAATTCAAACCGCCGATCTCGATTGGCAATTGGTGGATGGCATTGAAGTGCCTGTCTCTAAACAGTTTGGCGATGTTTATTTTTCTAAAGACAATGGTTTGCTGGAAACCCGCCATGTTTTTTTAAATGGCAATGACCTGCCGACCCGCCTGACTGACTTAAAACCGTTTGAATATTTTTGTGTGGGCGAAACCGGCTTTGGCACAGGACTGAATATTCTGGCGTTATGGCAGCTCTGGCAGCAGACCCGTCCGGACAATCACAGTCATTTGCATGCGATTTCAGTGGAGAAATTTCCGCTCTCTAAACCCGATCTGATTCGCGCTTTAAATGTCTGGCCTGAACTCAAGCCATTGGCAGATCAACTGATTTCCCAATATCCGATGCCAATTGCAGGCTGCCACCGCTTAAGCTTCCCGGAAGAATGTTTCTCAATCGACTTGTGGCTTGGAGATGCCCATGATGTATTTCCCATCATGGAAAAAACCGCACCTGTGAATGCATGGTTTCTGGATGGTTTTGCGCCGTCTTGTAATCCAGACATGTGGGAAGAAAATGTTTTAAATAATATTGTGCGTTTATCCGAGATCGGCACCACTTTCGCTTCTTTTAGTGTCGCAGGTGTCCTGAAACGTGGCCTAAAGAATCATGGGATTTCCATTTCACGTCCAAGAGGTTTTGGGCATAAACGTGAAATGCTCAAAGCCATCTGGAAACTATCTGAACCAGCCAATTCGGATGCAGATCAGGATATTACTCAAAAAAAAATAGCATTAAATCCTGAACTTGAATTTAATGTACGCCAGATTGCGGTTATTGGTGCCGGAATCGCAGGTTTAAGTGCTGCCTGGGCCTTTGCGCAGCGTGGCCACCAAGTCACGATTTACGATCAATCAGCGCCACTTGCTGGTGGTTCTGGTAACCCGCTTGCGCTCCTGAACCCAAAACTCTGCCCGATTGAGCAGAGTGCAGAACATTTAATGACCTTGGCTTGGCAACATGCGCTGACTCATTATGCAAAATTCAAAGCCTTTCGACCGATTCAGGTCAGTCAATTGGCACTCAAACATCCCGAGACTCTTTTAAGTCTGGCAAATGAATATCCAGCACATATTCTTTCAGTGCAAACGGCGGATGAGCAGAAACTGCATACTGAATATTCAAGTTTAAAACTTTTAGCAGCAGGAACTATTTCTCCGCATCAATTGCGTGATGAAATTTTACAGCATCCGAATATTAAATATATCCAAGCAAAAATCACCAAAATTGAGCAGCTATCTCAACCCAAACTTTTTGAAAATGAAAATTGTTTGGGTCAGTTTGATCATGTGCTGGTTTGTAGCGCGCGCGAGACAGCACAATTCTTTGAGCATTATCCGGCACTCAAGCCAATTCGTGGACAAGTGAGCTGGCTAAACAATAGCGCTCAGCCTTTAAGCAAAGAGACTGCTTATAACTACGGTGGGTATTGTATGCAACTGGATGATACACATTTAATTCTCGGTGCATCTTTCCATCCTGGTCGGGAGGATACAGAGGTGCTCCCAGAAGATCATGCACATAATCATGAGCTGCTCCAGAGCGTCTTTCCAGATTATGCCGCGTCATTAGCACCGATGGACACCTGGCATGGCCGTGCAGCGCTACGTGCCCAAAGTCAGGATTACTTTCCTTTACTCGGTAAAATGCAGCCTGAACAGGAAATTTATAGTTTTGCCGGTCTAGGCTCCAAAGGCTTTTTATTTGCACCCCTTTGTAGTGAAATTCTGGCCGCCCAGATTCTGGGTGAAGCCTATCCTGTTCCGGCAAGTCTGGTTAAAAAACTCAGCGTGAGCCGCTTTCAAAAGAAAGTAAAAACCAAGAAGCCTTATTTTAAGCCACAAATTTAATTACCCTTTTGCATGAATCCCTCTAAGTCCCCCTTTTTTAAAGGGGGACTTTTTTATACTTTTATGAATAAATAGAATGCCTGTAGCTCCTCCCTTTAGAAAAGGGAGGTTGGGAGGGATTAAATTTCAGCCAATAAAAAAGCGCCTTGCGGCGCTTTTTTTTAACAGAATGCTTATGCACCCTGTTCAAGCGGTAAGCCTGCATCACGGGCGGCACGAGTACCCCCCATCAGAATGACATATTCACGTGAACTGTCAAAACCCTCTAGTTTTTCAGCAGCACGTGGAGCTTTACTACCCCCACCACACAAGATGTAAATGGGTTGATCCGCTGACACCTGAGTTAGGCTCTCTGCTGAAAGATCGTTAATGGGCTGATTTACCGCCCCTTTCACGTGTGCTTCAGCAAAAGCACTTGTATCGCGTACATCCCAGATAATTGCATTTTCTGGGAACTCAAATGTTGTAATTTCTTGTTTACGGATCATTGCGCACTCCTTTGATGTAAACAACACTTGGCAAATGAAGAAAACATCCCTAGCATCTCAGATATTCTTTCCATTTGTAAAGGTCTAAACCATGCCTTCTTTCGATATTGTTTCTGAATTAGAAATTTTTGAAGTAAATCATGCAGTTCAAAACACACAAAAAGAAATTGCGACCCGCTTTGACTTCCGCGGTCAGGACGTTTCTATTGAACTGAATGAAAAAAACAAGGAAATCAAGATTTCGACTGAAAGTGATTTCCAGTGTGAACAAGTGTATAGCATGCTCGAAAGTCATTTCTTTAAACGCAAAGTCGATATTCAGGCCCTTGATCCACAGAAAATGACGGCTTCTGGTAAAAACGTGATTCAGGTAATCAAACTCAAAGACGGTCTTGACTCTGATACCGCAAAAAAAATCAATAAAGCCATTAAAGAAAGCGGCATTAAAGCGCAATCTTCTATTCAGGGTGACAAGATTCGTGTAACGGACAAGAAGCGCGACACTTTGCAACAAGTGATGACCTTCTTAAAAGAACAGCAATTTGGTTTGCCTTTACAGTTCAATAACTTTAAAGATTAAGACCGTACAGTGTCTTAAAGAAGGAATTATGACGCATCGCAATCGACTGACCAAACTGGTAAAAGCTACTTCCAGACTACCTCAAGCTATTCGTAGTACTTTATTGAGTAAAACCTTTGGCCGGATTATTCCCATGGTAGGTTCTGCCAAAATTCGCTATGTAGAACTCAGTGGGGAAAAAGTGGTGGTCACAATCGCCAACCATAAAGTCATGCAAAACCATATTGGTCAGGTACATGCCTGCGCCATGGCCTTAGTGGCAGAAACTGCGACCGGCTTTGTGACAGCAATGAATGTGCCGGATACCGCGATTGTATTAATCAAAAGTTTGAAGATTGATTTTAAACGTCCGACCAAAGGCGCCATGACTGCAGTCGCTACCTTGACGCCGGAGCAACAAGCACTCATGCAAAGCTCCGATAAAGGCGAAACATTGGTTCAGGTCACGGTCACGGATGAATCCGGAGAAACGCCGATTCAATGTGAAATGCTCTGGGCCTGGATTGCCAAAGATCAGCTCAAGCAATCATAATTCTTTCTAAGCAAGAAAAATCCCAGAGATCATCTCTGGGATTTTTTTATATCTCATTCAATCATTGGGCTGCTTGAGACTCTAAAAACTTCTGTTTGGCTTCCTCTGGAATCAGACGCTTATTGCCTTTTACATCGACTGCGACAAAGGTAAATACCCCTTCTGTGACACGAATCGGCGCACGTGAATCATCATGACTGTCCCAGACTTCAATTTCCATCTGAATAGAGGTCTTGCCAACTTTTAAAATCTGGGTATAACAGCTAATGACATCCCCGACTTTCACTGGAACCAGAAAGGTCATCTGGTTAATCGAAATCGTGGCACAACGTCCCTTTGAAAATCGTTCTGCGTGAATCGCGCCTGCCAAGTCCATTTGTGAAACGATCCAGCCACCAAACACATCACCGCTCCAGTTGGTATCTGCAGGCATTGCGATCGTTTGTAGGGAAAGAATCCCCTCTGGTTTTACTTGAGAATCTGACACATTCACTCCAGGCATTTGAATTAGGGTTGGGTATTTAACTGCTGATCAAGCCATTTTTGTAGTTCGCTTGATCGTAATGCACCGCTTATTCTAGCAATTTCGTTGCTTTTATTCATCAACACCAGCGTCGGAATACTGCGAACATTAAATGCTGAACTTAAGCGCGGATTCGCTTCGGTATCAATTTTTGCAAAAACCACGTTTGGATATTGCTGCGCGACAGTCGCAAAATGCGGTGCCATCATTTTACAGGGGCCACACCATTCTGCCCAGAGATCAATCAAAATGGGCAAGTCACTATGGGTGACAAACTGGCTGAAATTCTGCTCATTTAATTCAATTGGGGCCAATGGAATCAGGGCCTGATGACATTGACCACAGGCAGGGTTGGCGGTGAGTTTATCTTCAGGAACACGATTTTTGGCCTGACATTCTGGGCATACAATAATCATCTAGCGTACTCCAATATGTTGATGTAGGAATTCTAATTGGGTTGAAACGGCTTTTTCAAACCATTCACCATGATAAATATCAAAATGCCGGATATTCCACTCCTGATATTGTACAAACGGTGCAAGATTGGTCACGGTTTCGCGACTGGATTCAATCGGAATTAAACTATCCAGTTTTGCTGCAATAAACAGCACAGGAATGGTGATTTTTCTAACTTGCTGAATCGGGCGATAACGCATTAAATTAAAAAAGACCCGCGCAGGAATTTGACCACTCCAATAATAATCCGGATTCACAATCGACAGATAACCCTCGTAGCTGTCCTGTGTCGGCATAAAACACAGCTCGTAAGGATCGACCACCGGCAAGGTTTTGGGCTGCATACCGACCTTGCTTCCCATATAGTCCTGACTAGAAACCTTAAGTGCCTTGGGGAGTTGCTGCAAAGGATAAAGCCTGGCACTTTCAGCCCCATCGACAAAAGGCACCTGTACCATTGCGGCCTGAATATTTTTCAGTTCTGCTGCCAGGGTGAGTACATGCCCTCCGCTTAAGGCAGTTCCCCAGAGCACGATCCGTTGACTGTCAATCGACTTACGTGCCTGAATATGCTTGATCATGGTTCGCCAGTCATCCAGCTGGGCAGAAATCGAGACCAGCTCACGCGGTCGCCCGGTACTGCCGCCCCAATAGCGATAATCGAATAACACCACCGCATAGCCGGCACTGGCAAAATGCTGGGCATAGTGCACCAGTTTAAATTGACGTAAGGCCGCCAGACCATGGGCCATCAAGATCACGGCCGGTTTTTCTATATTTTTAGGCCGATAAAAATCTGCAGCAATCACATCCTGACCGCTTTTTACATACAGTGGCTCAACTGTATAAGCCTGCATACGCGCTCCATTGCGTTATCTTATGGTGATCATCATTTATAAAAATTTCACAACAGCTTCAGCATGTTTTCCGCTTAATGCTATCATAAAGCATATCGATATAAATGAAATGATGGAGTGGCGTCATGAGCGAAAATGTAGGTTTTGCTGGTCAAATTGGTCCAGAACACGTAACTCAAGTGGTTGAGAAAGGTTTTAAATCGATTATCAACAACCGTCCGGACATGGAAGGTGGTTCCGAGCAGCCAACCAGTGCACAAATCGAGGAAGCTGCACGTAATGCCGGTCTGGATTATGTATTCCAGCCAGTAGTAGCCGGTCAGATTACTGAGCTTGATGTACGCACTTTTGCCAATCATTATAATGAGTTGCCAAAACCGATCTTGATGTTCTGTCGTACTGGAAACCGCTCGAATAATTTATATCAGCTGGCAAAACAGATGGACCTGCTGGATGACTAAGTTGTTTTGGAAAGGTGTGGTATTGGTAACCTGTTTTAGCTGTATTACACCTGTTTTTGCTGCACAAGAGCTTAGCCGTGCACTGACCTCTACGGTGAGTGTTACAGGGCAAATGACCACCAACAAGTTTCAGCAATTGATGCAACAGGGTTTTAAATCTGTGATTGTCAATCGCCCGGACCAGGAACAAGGCAATCAGGTCAAGGTTGGACAGCTACGTTCAATTGCTGAAAAGTCTCAAGTCAGTGTTATTTATCAACCCATCATGAGTGGTCAAATTTCTCAGGCCAATATTGAGGAGTTTGCTCGATCTTATAATGAGCTGCCAAAGCCGATTTTGATGGTCTGCCGTAGCGGTACACGTTCAGCGACCTTGTTTAACCAGGCTAAATCTCAAGGATTGATTCATGAATAAAATCTTGGTCGTATTATGTCTGAGCTTGGCCTTTGTCGGCTGTAGTTCAATGAATTTGAAGCCGACTGTAGGTGTGAGTGTGGGAACTACTCTATAGAGTTCTATAGTAAATAAAAATGGCGCTCTTTGCGCCATTTTTTTTATATGATAATCTTCAAATAGTAAAACTATATTCTTTATATAATTATTTTGGGGTAAAACATGAAGTTTAATAAAAGTGTGCTTGTTATCACCTTATCAGGTTTTTTAGCCGCTTGTGGAGGCGGTGGTAGTGACGGTTATTATGATAAATCTCCCTCAACTGGAACCAATAATGGAGATAATTCAAGTATTCCATCTGGTGAACAAACCCCTCAACAAATCTTGGATACCATAAAACGTGAAGGCCAGTTCTTATTTGGAAATTATGACCCAAATGATGCTACTACGGCTAAAGGTTATATTGACCATGCATTAGATACTTTCGCACAGGGTCCCCTACAATTAAGCTTAGACATTCGAAAAATAGATTTATCTGCCTATAAAAATAGCTCATATTACCGCAACAAATGCTTTGCCTTAAGTAAAACAGATTACAGAGCTTGTTATGTATTCGTGGGTGAAGATATTAAAAATATCTTACCTAGTTACGATAACTGGGACTTTGATATTACAGTAAATGATTTAAAAAATATTAAATTACAACATGATGAAGTAACACCAAACTTAGAAGAATATGAATCAAATACACGTATTTATGTATTTGAAAACGAAAATGGAGATAAAAATTTCCATGATGTAACTATTACCGGTGCATTTTCATATCCCTTCCAACAGTCATGGGGAATTCAACAAACTCAACAAAAACGTTTTGTTTTGATTAATAGTAGCACTAGTGATTATAAGATCACCACAACAGCAATTGTAGCCGATCCAGAAACAGGTGAAGATACTGAACGAGAAATTACGACAGGCGCAATTAGTATTTATAAAGATTTAACCTCACGTGATGGTAGCTTATATAACATTCAATCAGGTTCAGGATTTAATGTACTGATAAATGATAATCCCAATATTCCTTTTGCTGAGCCAATTTCGTTAATACTAAACTCATCTCCTGGCACAATTAGTTCAGCTAATTACCGCGTGAGAGCTTCTGGTGAACAAGAATTAATTCTACCGAGCATCACGACAATTGATGGTACTCGTGTTGAAAATGAAACTCCTGATCAAAATAAGCAAACTTTTACTGGTAGTATTAAGTTAATTGGCATAAACATTTTAAAATTTAAACAAGCAACAAGCGGTACGCTTAGTTTTGAACATGCTATTAATGGTACAACATTCAAAGGAACTTCAACAAATAATGGCGGTACAATTAATACGAATTTGAGCTTACCGGCAGGCATTAAATTTTAAGTGTAAATAATTGCAATAAAACCCTCTTTCTAGAGGGTTTTTTTATATAGTTATATTATTTTTAAGATATTTATATTATGTACGACCTCATCATCATTGGCGCAGGCACAGCAGGAATCAGTGCTTATAACGAAGCCATCAAATACACCCAAAATATTTTAATTATTAATGACGGCCCATGGGATACAACCTGTGCACGTGTCGGCTGTATGCCAAGCAAACTTCTGATTTCATCTGCAAATCGCATGCATGACATTCAATCCGCGAAAGACCTCGCTTTACAACATGATGCTGTAGTAGATACTTCAGGTGTGATGCAACGTCTACATAGCTTAAGAGAACGTTTCATTCGCGCAACCCTAAAAGGCGTTGATCGATGGGAGGCTTTACATAAAATTTCTGGTCATGCAACGTTTATTGATGCCCATACAGTTGAAGTCAATGGACAAGCTTATCAGGCTAAAAGCTTCATTATTGCGGTTGGTTCACGACCTAATATTGATAAAACATTCAAGGAAGAATTAGGAGATAAATATCTAACTTCTGATGAGATATTTGAACTTTCTCAATTACCCAAGTCTTTAGCAGTGATCGGAAGCGGTGTGATTGCCATTGAACTGGCACAAGCCATGCAACGACTGGGCGTAGACACTACCCTGTTCGCTCGTAGCCAAAAAGTAGGTGCCTTAACCAGCCCTGCTTTACAAAAGCTGGCACAGGAGCAATTGAGTAAAGAACTCAATATCAAGTTCAAAATCTTGCCAGATCAAGTTAAAAAACAAGCTGGTCATATCCAGATTAATTTTACTGAAAATGATCAAGCTCAAACTATTCAAGTTGAATATATTTTGGGTGCTACAGGCCGTCAGACTAATCTGGATCGCTTGGGTTTAAATCAGTTAGATCCTAATTTTGCTGATATCAAAAAATTGCCTATCAATAAAAAAACCAAACAACTCGCAGATATGCCGATATTTATAGTGGGTGATGCCGCACCTGATGCCCCCATTCAGCACGAAGCTGCTCATGCTGGTAAAGAAGTGGTTCATAACTGTTTAAATTATTCCGAGATTAAGCCGATTCCCGCACTCACCCCACTGGCAATCGTATTCTCTCACCCGGAAATGGCGATTATCGGACAAAGTTTTAAACAGTTAGAACAGCAAAATATTGAATTTATTCGAGGATTTGCCTCCTATGAAAATCAAGGACGTGCATTGGTTCTTGCTGAAAATAAAGGTGGTATTGAAGTTTATATTGATAAAAAATCAGGCAAATTATTAGGCGCAGAACTCTTCTGTTCACAAGCCGAACATCTTGGCCATCTTCTGGCCTGGACCATTGATGCAGATCAGGATATTCATCAAATCCTGGCAAAACCTTTTTATCACCCAACACTGGAAGAAGGTCTCAGATCTGCTCTTAAACATGCTCGTCGTCAATTTGATGCATTGTAAGTGTTTGCTGACGCTCATTGAGTACATTAATCAAACGGTAACTGTGCGCAACTAAGCGATCTAACCAACGCTGAGCAGCCAATAACTCAAAAGTTTTGGCTGCATTCAGCTGATACGTTGAGGCATAAATATTAGTTTTTTCACGTAATTCGCTACGATGCTGTTTACTCCACTGTTTTAGATGTCCCATTTCAATATACAGTTGGCTCAAATCTTCAGATGAGCGAGTATCTAGCATGCTATTTCCAGCATTTTCCAGAATCTGGATAAAATCCAAGGCAAGTTGATGAATCGCGGGTTGGGTACGAATACTCACAACATGCTTTAGATTTTCCAAATCACTACGCAACACTTTCAGATAAACCATCATCCTTAATAAGCTAAACAGCCGACTTTGATCAGTGCTATTTTCAGGCACAACAATTTTTTCTAAATAATCCTGTAATTTGTAAATTAATTCGTCTTGCTGTTTTAATTCATTGGCCGAAACCAATTCTGCTGACTTGATGGCTTTTAGAATCCAGGAATATTGGGTCAATATGGTTTTAAAGATCACTTGTTCTGCCGTATTAATTGCGACCGCAGGCACTGCCAAACTGGCTTCATCTAAGGCCTGTAATAATGAATCTTCATGTGCCGGAATATATTTCACCAACAGCTGTTCAAAGGGGCGAATCAATGGCATAAAAAATAAGGCACCAAATACACTGAAGGCTGTATGAAAAGCTGCCACAATGACCACATGATCCCAACCAGATAAAAAATACTGTGGTTGATACAGCCATAAAAACAAGGGGACCAAAATACAAAATGCAAAAATTGCACTCACGACATTAAAACAGACATGCACAGCAGCAGTTCGTTTTGCATTCGCATTTGCACCGATGGCTGCCAGTACTGCAGTTGCAACGGTTCCAATATTCTGGCCAATGACGAGCACAAGCGCTTGATCGAGCTGAATCGCCTGACTTGCTAATGCAGCAAGTGTCGCTGTAATGGCGGCACTGGAGGACTGCAAAATCACAGTCATGACCAAACCAAAAAGTACCAATAACAGCTTTGCAGCAAAACTTTCGGTCGAGAAAATTGAAAGATCGAAATGTTCTGCGACACCTGACATTGCTACTTGAAGCAAATCAATTCCAAAGAAAATCAGGCCGAATCCCGCAAGCGCCAAGCCGGTAAGCGCTGTACGTCCATGTGCTAATATTTTAAGTAAAGCGCCTATGGCAATGAGAGGCAAAGCCACTTGTCCAATAGAAAACTTTAAACCTAAAAAAGCCACAATCCAGCCAGTACTGGTTGTACCGATATTGGCGCCAATAATTACACCAATGGCTTGCGAAAAAGAGAGTACGCCTGCACTGACAAAGCCAATGGTTGCTAGAGTCGTGGCTGTGGAGGATTGCACAATCAAGGTCAAGGCAATACCTGAAGTCATTGCTTTAAAAGGAGAACCAGTAAACCGACCTAACCATTGTCTTAATGTTTCACCTGCAATATCTTTAAGGCTCTCGGTCATTAAAGTCATACCAAGCAAAAATAAACCGATTCCACCACAGAGCTGTGTAAATACCTCAAACACGCAGATTCCTAGGCTTTAAATTTTAATGATTAAAACATAATCAGGCTGATTTAAAAACAGCAAATAACCTTGAGTAAATTCAGAATATTATTTTTACTATATTTAATTTTACTATAAATCCCGCACATAAAAAAACACCCCCTGCTGATGCAGGGGGTGTTTCGAATAATGAGCTGGCGATGACTTACTCTCACATGGGTAACCCCACACTACCATCAGCGCAAAGAGGTTTCACTTCTGAGTTCGGGAAGGGATCAGGTGGTTCACTCTTGCTAT
>NZ_VPEB01000019.1:0-54316 GCF_013417415.1 Acinetobacter sp. YH12254
GTTGAATTTCTTTGTCAGACATAGTGATCAGCATCTATATTTTATATCCAGTCCATGGTGATAAAAACCATCATAAACCAGACATTTTTATTGGTGAGAATATAGACACTTTAAATGGGTTCTAACACAAGTATTTCGTATAAGGTGTATTATGTTAATTTTAGAAAATCTTAATCTTTAACTAACATAATCTTCAGTTGATATCACTTGAGCATATGCAAATTCAAAAGCGGCCATTAATGTTGCATGGACATGACCAGCAGGTACTTTAACGCCATTAAATTCCAAGTCTAGTGTTGCACAAGCATCATGAATAACTTTTACCTTATAACCAAAATCAGAAGCAGCACGAACAGCAGCATCAATACACATATGGCTCATAGCACCAATCACGACTAACTCAGTCACTTGATTGCTATCTAAAATTTCTTTGAGATTCGTGTTTAAGAACGCATTGATGTGATTTTTAATGATCACAGATTCATCTTCTTGCGGCTTAACTGTGTCCTGAAATTCAATACCATTTGAGCTAGGTTCAAATATAGGAGATTCAGCATCAGCAATATGTTGGACATGAATCACTTGAGTACCCTGTTTACGGGCCTTCGCAATTACTTTCACTGCATTAGCAGCAGCTTGTTCAATATTTACCAATGGTAATTTACCTGTAGGTAGATATTCATTTTGTAAGTCGATAACTAATAAAGCTGATTTTGACATATCTATTCCTTTACTTAACTAATATTTGTTTTGTTCTGCTTAGGATTTTAAAGAAGTGGAATGCTTCCACTTCTTTAAGTTACTTTAGAAAGAAAGCGTTTCACCATCGATAGGAATTAAAACCTTATCTTGAATCCCTTTGTCTTCTACATATTCTGCAAGTTGAGCACGTGTTACCGACATATGATTAATGGCATCCATATGAACCGCGACAATTTTAGCATTAGGTGCTTTTTGGGTTGCGTGATAAGTATCTTCTTTCCCCATAATGATGGACTCTTTATATCCATCCATTAATGCATTACCTGTATTTAATACAATTACATCAGGTTTAAATGTTTGAATTGCCTGATCAACTTCAGGACGCCAAATGGTATCTCCTGCAACATAAACTGTTTCATGGCCTGCTGCTTCAAAAACCATACCCATCGCTTCACCTAAGCCAGCTTTAAGTTCAGCATTACGATACATTTCGTCAGTACCATGTTGACCACCAGTTTTAGTTAACTTAACACCTTGGAAAGTAGTTACAGTTAATACACGAACATCTTTGAAGCCTTGTGCTTGGATGATTTTTTGATCTGCTTTATTCTGTACAAACAAAGGCATATTTTTTGGAATAGCCGCTTGGGCTGCATCATCCCAATGATCTAAATGGGTATGTGTCACAATTACCGCATCTACACCTTCTAAAACCGTTTCAGGCTTGATAGGTAAATCAACTAATGGATTGCGTAAATAACTGCGATGACTATTAGGGAAACCCTCATAAAAGCCTTTTTTCGCAAACATTGGGTCAATTAAAAAAGTTGTATCCGCATAGGTTACTTTAATCGTTGCATTGCGAATTTCTTGTATATGCGTCACTTTAGAGGTATCTCGCTGAACTACTTTATCATTCGCATATAAATGGACTGAAGCCATTGCCAGAGAGAGTGCAATAACAGAGCTACTTAAAATTTTATTCATGTTCTAGATCCAATCATTTAGTCATACTTGAATCATGATAGAAATCATCAAACAAAAAAATTGTCCTTAAGGACAATCATCGAAACTATTGGGACAATATGCTATATTTATTATTTTAGAGAGGTAGATCGAATGGCTATACCAGTGATTGGATTGTTCGTTTACCCCAATATAAATCCATTTCACTTCTCTATCCCCCATATCATTTTCAATATCAAGATTGAAGATAAACGCCTATTTGATCTGAAAATTTTTTCTATAGATGGCCAACCCGTAAAAACAGAACAGTCTATGATGATTATCCCTGATGGTGGGATTGAACTCATTAAAGAGTCGGATCTTATTATTATTCCTGGATGGGATGATTTTAATCATGAGCCTGAACAAGTACTTATCGATGCCCTAAATTGTGCATATCAGACTGGAATTAGAATTGTAGGGTTATGCTATGGAACTTATGCATTAGCATATGCTGGTTTACTTGACCATAAAAAAGCAGCTACGCACTGGATGGCTGAACAAGATTTCAGTGAGCGATTTCCACAGGTTCAGCTTGATCATGATGCCTTGTATGTAGAAGACCAAAGGATCGTAACCTCTGCTGGAACAGGCGCAGCGTTAGACTGCTGTTTGTACTTGGTACGTGAAATCTATAATGCACAAATTGCGAATAAAGTCTCTAGAGTAATGGTAATTCCGCCTCACCGTGAAGGTGGGCAAGCTCAGTTTATTGAACAGCCAGTAGCAGAATCGAGCCAAGATTCACAAATTAACCTATTACTTGATTTTTTAAGAACGAATTTAGCTGTACAACATAATATTGAAAGCCTAGCTGAACGGACACATATGACACGCAGGACATTCACACGGCATTTTAAGAAAGCGACAGGCATGACCCTGGTTGATTGGCTGAATACTGAAAGAATCAGATTAAGTTGTGAACTCTTAGAAACAACAAACTTGTCTATCGAAAAGATAACCGAGCTTTCAGGTTTTAATAATACAGTGTCATTTAGAAAAAATTTTCGTGAAAAATATGGTACAAGTCCTCAAGCGTGGAGAAAATCTTTTGGGATCATTAATGAGAATAATCCGCCTCATTTAACATAATGGATATTATACGAAATTGAAATGTTAGAACCCATTTAAAGTGTCTATATTCTCACCAATAAAAATGTCTAGTTTATGATGGTTTTTATCACCATGGACTGGATATAAAATATAGATGCTGATCACTATGTCGGATAAAGAACTTAAACGATTGTCGGTCTTGCAGGAAATCTGCGATCAACGCATAACTCAATCCCAGGCTGCTCAGCTACTTCTACTTCATATTTCAGAATGTCAGGTCAGACGCTTACTGCAGAAATACAAAGTTCAAGGTCCAGCTGCATTAGCCCATACGGGTCGTGGCCAAACCAGCAATTCCAGGCTTTCTTAAGAACTCAGACTCAAGTGCCTCAATATTGTTTCTGATCAACTGCGTGGTTTCGGACCAACCTTGGCGCATGAAAAGCTTATTCAACAGGAGTTATGGTTCATTCTGACCAAGGCAGTCAGTACTGTAGTCGTGCTTTTAGAGCACTATTATTGACGAATAACTGTATTCAAAGTATGTCACGCAGTCTTGCGCAGTACACTGCTCATGTTGGGACAATGCAGTGACTGAAAGCTTCTTTCATACATTGAAAGGTCATGTAATCCATGGCGTGTGTTTGCCACTCGAAAAGAAGCGAATGCTGTCTTGTTTGACTATATCGAGATTTATTACAATCGAATCAGAAGACATTCTGCAAATGGCTGGTTAAGTCCTGAAGCCTTTGAACAAAAATATTGTAAGAATTTAGAGGGATCGACTGTCCACAATACTGTCTAGGATCAGATAAAGGATTCTGCATCTGAAAAAGGCCTTTAGCTTAATTCTGAGCTTCGACTAATGACAAAATATAAGACTTCTACCTCTGAAAATTATAAAAAATCAATTGTTTTGATCTTTAAAGAATGAGGATATAGTATTTGTGAAATTACTTAGCTGCTTAAAACTTAATTCTAATTGGTTAATAGGTGAAAAATGAAATTAGCAGAAGCTCTCTTACTTCGAAGTGATCAACAAAAAAAAATTATTTCACTAAAACAACGTATCAATGCAAATGTATTGGTACAAGATGGTGATAAACCATCTGAAGATCCTAATGAACTATTAAAACAAGTATTTTCTTTAATTCAAGAATTTCAAAAATTAAGTTATGCAATTCATGAAACTAATGCTTTAACAAAATTAAATGATGGTCGTTCTCTACTTGCTTTATTGTCTTTGCGTGATGAATTTGTAGAACAGCACAAAACCCTAACTGCAGCAATAAGTAATACATCTCGTGAATCTGATCGTTATAGTACGCGGGAAATAAAGTGGCATAAAGTTATTCCAGTTTCATCATTACAAAAACAAGCTGATGATATTAGTCTTAAATTACGTGATTTAAATGTGTTAATTCAGTCGAATAATTGGAAAATTGATTTGATTGAAGCCTAATAGTCCTTTAGATATAATCAAGTTGAACATACTGGGCGAGTACAAGATCCCTTACTTCCACAACATAGGATTGTAAATAAAGTGTAGTGGCTTGCAAAGCAAGTGGATAAGCTTAAAATTTTAAGTACAAATCAATCCATCACTTGGCAGAACTCAAATCTTTGTGCAAACAAAGTTACACGTTACTTATAACTACCATGTACTGACAGTATGTTCACCTCAATTACTAAAAATAAAGAAATGAGCAAGCATCAGCTGAAGCACATTCCTATTTTTAATTCGGTTCGGCTTTGTTGCATAACGAGCTGAAAGACAGATTTTGAAAATAGCGGATTCAAATCACAAGTGCGACACATTTGTAGTTAGGTGAAAAAGTTAGGTGTATTCGTAGAATCATTAGACTTTTTCAACTCGCAATTGGAAAGCACGCAATGAAGAAATACACCCAACTCTCTCAAGATGAAAGTAAGCATCCGCTGAGCCCCACTTTTCCTCACTCATGAATACCACGATAGTGTCCACTAAACTTTAAGTGGACACCTATTTATGGATTTAAAGACAGTTATAGACAGCACACCAATGCTAAAAAAGCCCCGTCGAACCTTCACGGCTGAATTTAAACATCAACTTATTCAGCAATGCGTAAGCGTCCGCTGAACACACCTTATGAATTCATCCTATAAGCCTTAATTTAGTCCCCACTTAAAAACAAGTGGGGACTAAAATTTATGACTACAAATCACCAGACATCCATCGCATCTCTTGCGAAAAAACGAAGAACATACAGTGCTGAATTTAAACAGCAGATCGTTCAGGCTTGTAAAGCACCGGACGTTTCAATTGCTTCGGTCGCTTTGCAACATGGATTGAATACAAATCTTGTATCCAAATGGATTCGCTTAATTGATGGTAAGCCAGGGAATGATCGCTCACCACTACCGAATAAACCTGCATTTATTGCCTTATCTTGCTCTGCACCATTAGATCCTACTCCTACTGACATGTTAACGGTTCAAATTACTTTACCCCACTCAAAAGCAGAAATTGGCTTGAAATGGCAAGTATCAGAAATATCTGCTTTAGCAGAATTACTCAAGGCACTTGCAACATGATCCGCATTGATGAAATCTGGCTTTCTACCCAACCACTGGATATGCGAGCAGGGATGGATACTATCATGGCTCAGGTGGTGAGAGCCTTTGGCTACATTAAACCGCATTGTGCTTACCTGTTCTGTAATAAACGTGGCCATCGCATGAAAGTGCTGGTACATGATGGACTGGGCATCTGGCTGTGTGCCCGGCGGCTGGAACAGGGAAAATTCCACTGGGCGCAGGTTCACCAGGGTGAAAGCATGGCGATCAGTCCGGAACAGTTACAGGCACTGATCCAGGGTTTACCTTGGCAGCGCATTGGACGACAGCAAGTGGTCACAATGCTCTAAACTAGCTTGGTCCATTCTGCTATTCTCCAAACGTTCTATTTCCTCTGCGTCATGACCTCAGGCATACTGCGGTCATGAATACGCTGCCAGACTTAAGCCAACTGACCCATGAACAACTGCTGGAATTTACCAGACAGTTGGCAATGCAGCATCAGTCTCTGGCACAATCAAATCAAGAATTAGAAAAATCAAACCAGCAATTGGATGCCAAAGTTCAACATCTTTCCATTCTCACGCAAAAATACGAGCATGAGCTCGCACTATTTAAACAGCACAAATTTGGCAGTAAAAACGAACATCTCACCGCAAAACAAATCCATCTGTGGGACGAAGCGGTTGAAGAGGATATCGCAGCAGTTGATTTGGAACTGGAGCGGCTGAATGCAGATAAAACCGATGCAGCGACAGAGAAAGCCACAGTCAACAAACCTAAACGTCGACTGCTGCCGGATCATCTACACACCATCCGTATTGAGCATGAACCTGCATCAACCCAATGCAGTTGTGGCTGCCAGTTACGTCGTATCGGCGAAGATATCAGTGAAAAACTGCATTTCAGACCGGCACAGTTCTATAAGGAACAGCATGTGCGTGGCAAATGGGTCTGTGATCAGTGTGACACCCTGACTCAGCAAGCGATGCCCGCCTATGTGATTGATAAAGGCATTGCTTCACCTGAACTGCTCAGCCATGTGCTGGTATCGAAGTATGCCGATCATTTGCCGCTGTACCGTCAGCGCCTGATCTATCAGCGGGCGGGCATTGATCTGTCCAGATCTACTTTATCTGACTGGATAGGTCGCTGCGGTGTAGAACTGGAGCCTCTGGCCAATGCCTTAAAAGAGGTGGTGCTGCAACAGCGGGTGATCCATGCCGATGAAACGCCGGTCACCATCATGCGGATGGGTGATGATGAGAAAAAACCGAAGAAAGGTTATGTCTGGGCCTATGCCACTACACAGTACAATCCAGTTCAAGCGGTGATCTATGACTTTCAGGATAGCCGTTCAGGTCAGCATGCTGCAGAGTTCTTGAAAGGCTGGCAGGGCCATCTGGTCTGTGATGATTACAGTGGTTATAAAGCACGCTTTAAATCAGGCGATGTCATTGAGGTGGGCTGCATGGCGCATGCACGTCGTAAATTCCATGAGCTACATGTGACTGGGAAAAGTCAGATCGCTGAACAGGCATTACTGATGATTCAGAAACTGTATGCGATAGAAGCAGAACTCAGGAAAAAGACCGATAGTACAGCAGAACACCGCCGCGAATACCGACAACAGCACAGCCAACCGGTGATGCAACAACTGTATGAATGGCTCAACCAACATTATCTGACGGTGCCATCGAGTTCTCCAACCGCCAAGGCCATCAATTACAGTCTGAAGCGTTGGCCAGCCTTAAGCCGCTATCTGGATGATGGCAATCTACCCATTGACAATAACTGGGCAGAGAACTCAATGCGCCCCTGGGCATTGGGCCGTAAGAACTGGTTGTTTGCAGGTTCGCTGCGCAGTGGACAGCGAGCGGCAAATATCATGACTTTAATCCAGTCAGCAAAGCTGAATGGGTTGGATCCGTATGCCTATCTCAGTGATGTGCTGAAAAGGCTGCCGACGCATAAAGCGACCCAAATAGAAGAATTACTACCACATCGCTGGAAATCCAACTCAAATTAAAAAATAGGCATGGGGTTCAGCGGACGCTTACAGCAATGCCAGCAGCCAGATACATCAGTGGCTAACTTAATCGCTGCACTGGTAAACCGAATGAACTTGTAATAACGACTTTCGCAAGAGGTCTATTTTATACAGATGATTTCAGTTTAACCCCCATCATATTAAGTGAAGCTCAAAAAGCAGGATTTGAACCTAATATTGTCTGTAAAAGTAGCCAATGGGATTTCATAGTAAAAATGGTAGAGGCAAATATGGGCATAGCTATTCTTCCAGAAATTTACTGTAGAAAATTTAGTAACTTAAAAAAAATATACTTCAATAGTGATGATATGACCTGGCAATTACATATGGCTTGGCATAAAGGATTAGAGATCTCTCATGCAACAAAAGCCTGGTTAAATTTAGTAAATAAATATAGTCATGAAATAAGTCTTTAAAATTACATTTAGCATAAAATCTCTTATGCGAAGTCCAATATTAAATTAATCCCTTCACAAGGAAGAAGCTTGCTACAATGACCAATAAAACTGCAAAGCATTTCTTTAACATTGCTGGTGATAAAGCATGTGCCGCCTTCGCACCAAACTTAGCCGTAATGAAACTCATGATGCTAATGCCAATAAATGCATAAATATGCACATAACCAATGGTATTAGGTACATTAATCTCAGCATTTATACCAAAAATAATAAAACCTAATGCACCAGCAACAGCAATGGGGAGTCCACATGCCGCAGATGTTCCAACCGCCTTCTGCATGACCACACCATAGCGATTCAGGTACGGAACCGTCAGGCTACCGCCACCAATCCCAAAGATTGCTGATGCAACTCCAATCACACTACCAGCAGCAATTTGTTGACCTGATGAAGGTAAATTTTTCGTTGGATCAATTACTTTTTTGGCACCTGTAAACATGGTATAGGCAACCCAAATCAGAAATAAGCCAACAATGATTTGTAGATGTAATCCTGATATCAAACCTGCAATACCCGCCCCAAAAAAGCAACCAATCGCCATGGGTGGTGCTAGATTTTTAAATACCGACCAAATCACAGCCCCATTTTTATGATGCGCCATCAATGAGCTAATCGAAGTAACAACAATGGTTGCTAAAGATGTGCCTAATGCGAGGTGCATAACCACATCGGGGTCATAACCCACTTGAGTAAAGACAATAAAAAGCAGTGGCACAATAATCGTACCACCGCCGACACCAAACAGCCCTGCTGCAAAACCAGCAAAAGCACCGATGACTAAAAAGGTTATAAGTTCCACAATAGACTAACTTTAAAAAATGAAAGGATTAAGGCGTTGAATTAAGCGTGTTCCAACTGACCCACTTGATGATAAGCACGGTTAAAATACACCAGGCTTTCTTCTTGATCGCTTTGTTGAACTTGAAGCACACGACACATGAAAATACTGTGTGTACCCACTTGCTGAATGTCCTGAATTTCACAGTCAAAACTGACCAAGGCATCTTGCAAAATAGGTGAACCAGTTTCCAACGCACTCCACTCACCTAAGTTGAAACGCTCTTCAGAACTGAATTTACTTGAAGCAAAAGCATTTGAAAGCTGTTCATGCTGAGTACTTAGTACGTTTACAGCCAAGACTTTATTTTCAACAAAATGGGCATGTGAACGGGAGGATTGATTCATACAGACCAATAACGTTGGCGGTGTATCCGTCACGCTACATACGGCAGATGCAGTAAATCCATGCATACCTGCTTTACTCGCAGTCGTAATAACATTCACTGCTGTGGTGAGTAAAGACATTGCATTTCTAAAGTCTGTTGCTTCAATCATCTCTTTCATCTCAAATGTACATATCACGTGCTCGTGCTTTAAGTAGAACAAATCATCTTGCAATAATTTGCCCCTGCTTCGCACGAGACTACGTTTGATTAAGCTTCTAGCTCTTTACGAACAATGGCAGCACCTGCGCTTAAAGCCTCAAGCTTGCCACGTGCAACTTGGCGAGAAAGTGGTGTCATACCACAGTTGGTTGAAGGATAGAGTTTATCTGCATCAACAAATTGAAGTGCTTTACGTAAGGTATTCGCCACTTCTTCTGCAGTTTCAACTTTGCTAGTTGCTACATCAATGGCACCCACCATCACTTTCTTACCACGGATCAATTCAATCAAATCCATTGGTACACGTGAGTTTTGGCATTCAAGTGAAATAATATCGAGCTTAGATTGTTGTAGTTTCGGGAATGACTCTTCGTATTGACGCCATTCATTACCTAAAGTTTGTTTCCAATCTGTATTGGCTTTAATGCCGTAACCATAGCAAATATGAACTGCAGTTTCACATTTTAGACCTTCAAGTGCACGTTCTAAGGTTGGTACACCCCAGTCATTCACTTCATCAAAGAATACGTTAAACGCAGGTTCATCAAATTGGATAATGTCTACGCCTGCTGCTTCAAGTTCTAAAGCTTCTTGGTTCAAAATTTTGGCAAATTCCCAAGCCAGTTTTTCACGGCTCTTGTAGTGTCCGTCAAAAAGTGTATCAATCATGGTCATTGGACCAGGCAACGCCCATTTAATTGGCTGACTGGTTTGGCTGCGTAAAAATTTCGCATCGTCTACAAACACTGCTTTTTTACGAGAAACTTCACCCACAACTGAAGGTACACTTGCATCATAACGATTACGAATACGCATGGTTTCACGCTTTTCGAAATCTACACCTTCAAGATGTTCAATAAACGTGGTTACAAAGTGCTGACGGGTTTGCTCACCATCACTCACGATATCGATACCTGCAGTGACTTGCTCATGTAATGATAATTTCAAAGCATCACGTTTAGCTTCTAATAATTCTTCGCCTTCAAGCTTCCATGCAGACCATAATTTTTCAGGTTCAGCTAACCAAGACGGTTTTGGCAAGCTACCCGCAGTTGAAGTTGGGAGTAAAAGTTTCGGTTGTGTAAGCGCCATGTCTAATCTTCTTTGTCTAAATTCGTAAATCTGTTTATCAATTTAATGGATTAAGCAGCTGTTTCGACTTCGAAATTTGCAGCCCATTCATTTAAAATGTCTTGATAAGGCTTAATGAAGTTTTCTTCCGTCCATTTACCTTGTTTAACTGCAAGCTCACCACGTTCCACACGGTCATAGACCACACGTGTAAGTGAATAATCGCCATAGCTTAGACTTGGTTGATACACCACACCTGCAGGAGAGTTGGTGTTGTAAATTTCAGGACGATAGATCCGTTGGAAACTTTCCATGGTCGCAATAGCACTGATCAATTCAAAATCAGTATAATCACGGACTAAATCGCCAGCGAAATAGAATGCTAATGGTGCATTACCACCTTCTGGTTTAAAGTAGCGTACACGTAAACCCATTTTGGCAAAATATTCATCGGTACGTGAATATTCATCATTTTTGTATTCCACACCCAAAATAGGATGTACGTTGGCTGTACGGAAATACGTTTTAGAGGTTGAAACGCTTAAGCAAATGACAGGTTGTTTTTTAAATTCTGCTTTAAATACATCTGAATTGACTAAATGTTGATAAAGCTTGCCATGTAGATTGCCAAAATCTTCAGGTTTTTCACCTACACCACAACCCAATTGTGGCAATACCACGCTGAAGTCGTAATCACGCACATAAGATGAGAAGCTATTGCCGATCATGCCTTCAATACGCTCACCTGTTTGATGGTCAATCACAACACTTTTAAGTGTTTCAATAAATGGGAAAGTTTGACCATTACCTTCAATATCAATTTCCGCAGAAATAATGTCAATCTCAAGTGAATAGCGATCACCTTTCGGGTTATCAACGGTTGCCAAGCTATTAAAACGGTTGTTGATCATCGCAAGGGTACGACGCAAGTTTTCTTCACGGCTTTCCCCACGTGCCAAATTGGCAAAGTTTGTGGTTAAACGTGTGTTTTCTGCTGGTGTATAATTCTCATCAAAACGGATACGTTTAATTGAACACTCAAATGCTGTACTCATGGAGATTGCCACCTAAAAATTTTATAAAAAGTTAAATTTCTGAATGGCTATATTTAAACGTGAATAAGAAAGTGAGTAAAACGATATAAATTCAGCTTAAGATGAGAAATACTCATCTTAATAAATTAAAGATGCTGAGGATTTTTAGTTATTCAGTAAGCTAAGCGGCTATCTAAAATCTTTATCTGAAATTGGTAATGTTTTTTGCAACTCTACCATTTGTACGTGTTACGTCAAAAAGCAAAACAGAAACCGTAGCCCCAGGCAACACCCCTCTCATCATAAAATTATACCAGTCAGTAAAATACCTTTAGATTAAGCATGTGTATGTTGGTTATTATTGTTGATTATCACAATAAATTAGTGACCAAAAATCAAATTACCCCACCCTACATTAAATTACACCACACAAAATAAAAACTCTATATAACTGTTATATATAGAGTTTACTAACATACCAATTATGTTATTTAGTGTATCTTATGTTGGTGACTCTTACCAAGGTTGGTTTATCTTACAACCGGGCCAAAGAATCCTCGCTCAAGCGTGTTATCGCCTGAAGATGAGACGGCAATTGTTGCTTTTCAAAAACGCACTTTGTTGCCGCTAGACGATTGCCTTTATGCATTGCAGCCAAGTATTCCTTATCTGACACGCTCGTCGTTATACCGCTGCTTGCAGCGGCATGGTATTTCACGACTGCCTAAGGTACAAGGTGATCGCCCTGACAGGAAGCGCTTCAATGGTTACTTTCATATCGACATCGCTGAGATGCAAACAGCACAGGGTAAGCTTTATCTCTTCGTGGCTTTATTGCATAAATATTTTGCAAGATACTGATTTTTAAGGGGTTTTATAAAATTTTAATAAAAAATAAATATAATTAAATCATAGTGTTAGGTATTCGTGCAGCAAAGCCGTTCAGGAACACAAAGGTAAGGTAATAACATCTTTTTTAATAGGGATATTTTATTGTCCTCCCTACTCCGTACATCAAAGTTTTATTTGTAGATTTACCTATCATTAACCCATTTTTCATTCATATTTCCTGTTAAATTTAAGATTGCTTTAAAAATATTTAAACAATAACATTAGTGATAATTATTATCATTTACATCAACTAAAATGTCTTCTACCGTTCCTTCATCATTTAAACTATCTTTACTCAGTTTTTCGATTTTAGTTACACAACAAAGTTTTGCCGATGATACTCAGCAATTACCGACGATTACCGTTACAGCGGAATCAGAACAGAGTGAGCTCAGCTCTGAACAGAGTAAAGCCTATATCATCCAAAACTCGTCAACCGCCTCAAAACTGAATATTCCACTTAAGGAAACGCCGCAAACAGTCAATGTCCTTACCCGCCAGCAGCTGGATGACTTTGCTTTGGATAATACACGGGATGTACTGCGCAATACCCCTGGCATTATCGTCAGCAATCAGGAAACGGAACGGACCTCCTACCTTGCCCGAGGTTTCGAGATTTCAAATGTTTTAGTCGATGGCGTTGGTATTCCACTCGAAGGCTATAATTATAATAATGATAATCCAGACAGTTTTTTGTTTGACCGTGTAGAAGTGGTCAAAGGCGCGAATGCCTTAAATAATGGAATTGGCGATCCCGGCGCAACTATTAATATGATTCGCAAACGCCCGACATCCGACCTTCAAACAGCCTTTAATGCCAGTTATGGCTCATGGAATACGCAGCGCTATGAAGTAGATGTATCCTCTCCTCTCACCCAAGATGGAAAAGTCAGAGGTCGTGTATTTGGCTATCAACAAACAGGCGACAGTTATCTGGATCGTTATGAACTGGAAAAGAACGGCATAGGTGCTGTTGTGGAGGCAGATGTAACTGACACAACTCTATTGACTGCTGGCTATACCGAAACCAATCACAAGCCGAATGGTGTCAATTGGGGTTCTAATCCACTGATCAATACTGAAGGCGAGCAGCTCAGTTACTCACGGAATTATAATTACAGTCCAAGCTGGGCCCACTGGGATAGCAATATTAAAAGCTACTTTGCCGAGCTTGAACAAAAACTGGGTGGCGACTGGACAGCCAAACTGACCTATGATGAAAAACGTACACAACGCGATTCAAAGCTCTTGTTTCTGTCCGGCAAACCTGGCGCAAATGGCACTTCAGGCATCTTCCTCTACCCAGGCATGTATATTGATGACAATAAAGAACAACAAGCCAGCCTGAGTTTTAGCGGCACCTATCCGCTTTGGGGACAACGCCATGAAGCCTCATTGGGCTATGTCTGGGCCAAAAATCGTCTGGATGAATTGGGTTATGCTGGCAGCTTTGTCAATCCGCTGACCACAGATTTAGCCAGTTTTACACCCGAAGAACCAAGCTGGGATATGTCGAAAACCAGTGGTGAAATGCATATCCGGCAGAAGAACCAGAGCCTTTATGCTGCGACCCGACTGCATCTGAATGATGATCTGAAACTGCTTTTAGGTGCGAACTATGTTCAGGCTGAAAGCAGTGGTAGCAGTTATGGGACCGACACCATTTATGATGAAGATAAAGTTTTACCCTATGCCGGTCTGACCTATAACTTTAGCCCTGAATATACAGGCTATCTGAGTTATACCTCGATTTTCCGTCCGCAAACCACCAGAGCAGATGATGGCAGCATTAACAAACCGATCGAAGGTGAAAGCTATGAAGTCGGAGTCAAAGGTTCTTGGCTAGATGACAAGCTTACCGCCACCATGGCTGTGTTCAGAACGGAGCAAAGTAATTATCCGCTTCGTGATTCTGATGGTATTCCGACTTTACGCACAACTCAGGTCAGTAACCTGCGTTCCCAAGGCTACGAGTTTGGCTTGGCGGGACAACTGACCGACCATTTTAACTTAAGCTTTGGTTATACCCAGTTTAGCCTGAAAGATCTGATCAATGGCGGTGATGCGCGTACCTTCAATCCAACCCAGTCTTTTAATCTTTTAACTACCTATCAGGTGCCGCAACTTCCAAAACTGAAACTGGGCCTTGGTGTGCAGTGGCAAGATCAGACCTATCTAGATGTGCCTGAAGCAACCGCCAATGGAGTGATTACCCAGAAAGCTGGAATCATTGAGCAGGATGCTTATGCGCTCGTGAACTTAATGGCCAGCTATGAGCTGAATGAGCATATGACCTTGCAAGCCAATGGTAATAACCTGACCAATGAAAAATATCTGTTCAATTTCCCGAATCAGCAAGGTTTTTATGGTGCACCAGCAAATTACAGCGTTGCTGTGAAATTTAAATACTGATTTTCAAACTTAGCCTTGACGACATGTTCAGGGCTAAATCATCACTACATACACAAAAACAGGTAAAACAAATGAAAAAAATGATCGCTCTGACCCTCGGACTGTCTATGACACTTTCAGCTCAGGCGCATATGCTTTGGCTGGAACGTGATACAGATAAGCAGACTCATGCGTTCTTTGGTGAATATAGTGAACAGCTTAAAGAAACGCAGCAAGGTGCCTTGAAGTCTTTTAATCAAGCAAAGGCCGTTCAGTCTAGAAAAAGCTTTAGTCCTCAAATGCAACAAGATCATTTGCTTTATGCGACCCAAGGCCAGACAGATGTCCAGCTCAGTCATGAATTGATCTATGGAGAATCATTGTTGAGCTATCATGCCAAATCCGGCAGACAAAACTTGAAAGCAGAGTCAGAACTAGATATTGTCCCGACCCAGATCAACAGCAATACATTTACGGTACTGTATCAGGGTAAAGCTGCTGCGGATGTTGAAGTCACAGTCTTTTCCCCGCAATTCTGGCTAAAAAAATACACCACCAACGGCCAAGGCCAGATTACGATCGCCACGCCATGGAAAGGTCAATATGTCATTGAAGTTGGCAAAGAAGCAGACAAGGCAGGAAAATTGAATCAGCAGGCCTATAAAAAACAGTATCTGGTAACGACTTTAAGTTTTGTTTATTAAGTTTTTAGATTTTCATCAGTATAGATTTATTCAAGGCCAAATATGATGTCTGTTGTAGTGCAGCCACTTGCCATTCTCTATCGCTTAGGCATGACCTTTGGCATTGGCTACTTGTGCAGTTATTTAATCGCACTCGATCTGGCTTACTTTCTACAGGCTTTTCTGCCTAAAGCTGAGTCTGTCTATTTGGCTGCATTTACTGCCCTGATTTTTTATGTTTGTTTTGTGATTGGAATCTTCTGTATCCAAAGTTTAAAAAAGCTTTCTATCTATAGCCTGATTCCTTTACTTATTTTATTTCTCTTCTCCCGCTTCATAGGTTAAACCATGCATAAATCTGTCCGTCAATCCATGGCATGTTTACATTCATGGCTGGGTTTAAGCTTTGGCTGGTTACTCTTTGCGATCTTTTTAACAGGCGCGGTCACCTATTACCGACATGAAATCAGTCTATGGATGCAGCCTGAATTTGCCACAATGCAAGTCAATCAGGAAACTGCCTTAAAATCTGCTTACAGCTATTTACAGCAGCATGCACCGGACGCCCAAAACTGGTATATTGGAGTCGCCAATCAAGACTCACCGGTGAATAAAGTCTACTGGCAAAAAGCGGATGGTGGCTATGAAGTCAAAACCCTGAATGCTTCGACAGGAAAAGAATTACAGCTTTCAGCCACACAAGGGGGAGATTTTTTCTATAATTTTCATTTTCAGCTCTATGGTATGCCCTACACCATTGGTCGGCTGATTGTGACGATTGCTGCCTTTATCATGTTATTGACTCTGATTTCAGGAATCATTACCCATAAAAAAATCCTGACAGACTTTTTTACCCTAAGAGCCTTTAAAGGACAGCGCTCTTATCTGGATTTTCATAATGTCAGTTCAGTGATTGCCCTGCCGTTCTTTTTGACCATGACATTTACCGGGTTGGCGATTTTCTTTTATATCGTGCTGCCTTCCGGTATGAAAAAACTTTATCCAGACAATCCCTTTCAATATTTTGAAGAAATTCGCACAATCAATACATCAGCCACCCACTCAGTTCCTGTGAAAACCCAGATGCTGCCAATTCAACATTTTATCACCACGGCACAGCAACACTGGGGATATGCGGAATTTGACAATATCACGGTCAAGCAGCCCAATACCCAGCTGGCACACATAACCTTAACTCAGCTCAAAGATCATTCCATTACACGAAATCAGGCACAGCTTATTTTAAATGCTGCTACCGGAAAATTGCTTGAAAATACACGAAATGAAAGTGCAATTGCCACACTAAATGCCAGCATGTATGGTTTACATATGGCACGTTTTGCCGAACCTGTTTTACGTTTAGGGTTATTTTTCTCCGGCATATTAGGCTGCGCAATGATTGCATCCGGATTGCTGCTGTGGAGCCTGAAACGCCAGATGCAGAAAAAATCAGTGCGGTTTCATCTCGGACACTATTTAGTGAACCGCTTGAATATCACCATAATTATTGGCTTGCCGCTTGCCATGCTGGGATATCTCTATGCGAATCGTTTTATCAGTATTCCTGTAGGTGCACCAAATTATGAAATTTATAGTTTTTTCTCTATCTGGCTTGGCAGTTTTATCCTGGCATGTGTAACCCCACAGCAAGATATATGGAGAATGCAGCTTAAACTTCTGATTTGTGCTGCCTTTATAATTCCCCTGATTGATATTTATTATTTAGTTTCCCAGCAATATGTTGATTCTTTTGCGACTTATTGGCCTTTTTTGCGTATTGATCTGATGTTATGGACCTTGGCACTGCTTGCCCTATTGTTACACCAGAAAATTACGCCCATTCAGCAAAAGGCTATTAAGAAAATCCAGACCAAACTGAAAGCCGTACAGCAGGAGTCTTCCATATGATATGGATCGCAATCATGGGGCTTTTATGGCTAAGCTGTTTTGGTTTTTATGCGGTAAGTGCAAAGCAGATCCTAAAAACCCGAAAATCTCGGTACGCTTTTTTAGCGAATTTTCCTACGTACACTAAATTCGCTGCAGGTATTTTCTTATTCGTCGTAATGGTTTTATTACGGACCCGGTTTAGCTACAGTATCAGCTTTGTGGCTCTATGGGTATTTCTAAGCCCCGTACTTTTTATCTTTATCTTAAAAATGAATAAAGCATTTTAGTATTAGACTTCCTTCATAAATCATTTTTCAACCAATTTAATTGTTTATCTTTCACCCAATCTAAATTGTATATGCCAGCAAGTAAATTAAACCGCAGGTTTAATCGTTTACGACGATTTCTATATACACAAGATAAAATCTTAAAACATTTCATCCTTCCAAATACATGCTCTACTTGAATTCGTCTACGACCAATCTCTTTATTTAACTTTTTTAATTCAGAATCTAGTTTTTCAGTTTTCTTTGCTTTAGATGGCATGAGGCATCCAAAACCCAATTTCTTTATCCCTAAATACCCCTTATCAACGATAAAAAAGGGCTTAAATTTTAATTTCCTCATGCTTTTTTTAAATATTTTAAAATCATGCATGCTTCCATGACTTCCACATACACTCAGTATTTCACCTGTTGTATAGTGCATAGATAGCTGAAATTTAAAGGTATGTCGCTTTTTTTTACCGCTATACCATTTCTTCTGTTTTTTTTGGACGTTGAACTAATATTTCAGTTGCATCAATCACAACAACTTCCCAATCCACTTCATCTCGATTAGGAAGTTGTTTTGGCAAGTTAAATTTTCCAGAACGGATTAAGGTATCTTCAATAACGCGTGTGATACGAATTGCACTCGTTTCAGATACACCGTAACTCATACCAAGATGGAAAAATGTTCGATATTCTCTCCAATATTCTATACATAAGAGCAAACGATCTTCCAACGGTAATTTATGTGGTCGTCCTTTACCAATATGACAAGGTAACTCCTTATTTAGCTCGGCCAACATGAGGTTAAATGTAGCCCAACTAACACCGGTAAGCCTACGAAACTTAACGTCTGATAATTTTTGAATATCTTTGAATTTCATCCAAGGATTATCCCTTGGATTAAATAATTTTGCTGATTAATTTAAGATCAAATAAATTGTACGTTTTTTGATTTATGACGGAAGTCTATTTATTTAAAATCAGAAAGTAGTAAACAGCCTAGTGTGCTATTCACACGCCCTTTATTAAACCAATCTACCCAGTATCTGCTAAACCTTGCCAATCTGCTTTTAAATACCTCAAATGCATTATTTTGGCTAGAATCAGAAATTTAAATTGGTAGGTATTTGGTAGGTAGGATTCTTTTTAGCTTCATCCAATACTCATATTACGGTGAGGGTCACCGATAAAATAATCAATCAATGGTAGAAGGAATCACCCCATGGCTTTTAAAAATATTGCAGATCAAACTAACGGTTTTTATATTCCCTGCGTTTCACTTTTTGGTCCGGGCTGTGCTAAAGAAATCGGGATAAAAGCACAAAATTTAGGCGCCAAGAAAGCACTGATTGTAACTGATGCTGGCCTGTTTAAATTTGGTGTTGCAGATGATATTGCAGATTATTTGAAAGAGGCAGGTGTTGACAGTTATATTTTCCCAGGTGCGGAACCCAATCCAACTGATATTAACGTGCATCATGGAGTTGAAGCTTATAATGAAAATGCCTGTGATTTTATTGTATCGTTAGGTGGGGGCTCATCACATGACTGTGCCAAAGGCATCGGTCTGGTCACTGCAGGTGGCGGACATATCCGTGATTATGAAGGGATTGATAAAAGTACCGTTCCGATGACACCACTGATTGCAATCAATACCACGGCAGGGACGGCTTCGGAGATGACACGTTTCTGTATCATTACCAATACCGATACCCATGTGAAAATGGCGATTGTAGATTGGCGTTGCACACCACTCATTGCGATTGATGACCCTAAACTGATGTTGGCCAAACCTGCCGGCCTGACTGCGGCAACAGGGATGGATGCTCTGACACATGCGGTCGAGGCCTATGTATCTACGGCTGCTAATCCCATCACTGATGCCTGTGCAGAAAAGGCGATCACCATGATCAGTGAATGGCTCAGTCCCGCAGTGGCGAATGGGGATAATCTAGAAGCACGGGATGCCATGAGCTATGCTCAATATCTTGCCGGAATGGCCTTTAATAACGCCTCTTTAGGATATGTGCATGCGATGGCACATCAGCTCGGAGGCTTCTACAACTTGCCGCATGGTGTTTGTAATGCAATTCTGCTCCCCCATGTTTGTGAATTTAACCTGATTGCTTGTCCTGAACGTTATGCCAAAATTGCCCAATTGATGGGGGTGAATACAGAAGGCTTAACCGTAACTGAAGCAGCTTATGAAGCGATTGGCGCCATTCGTCAGCTTTCGGCTTCAATTGGTATTCCATCTGGGCTGACGGAATTGAATGTAAAAGAAGCTGACTTGGCCATCATGGCGGAAAATGCACAAAAAGATGCCTGCATGCTGACCAATCCACGTAAAGCCAGCCATGCCCAAGTGGTAGATATTTTTAAAGCGGCGATGTAGTGCCTCAATGTAAGTCTTCTCTCCAAGCATCTGACTTACATTTTTAACAGCCCCTGTTTCACTTCCTGAGGAAGTGTGCCAAGAGCAGACATGCATTTTCCTGTTCCTGGCTGATCCTTTTGCCTTCATAAGAGGATAAAAGCGGGGGGTGTTTCTTTTTTATGAAGTCCCCTTCATTATGAATATCGACATTAATCCCATGGTAGAAAAATGCCACTATTTTTTTAGCCCGTTCTAGCCACAAATAAAATTTCATAGCGTATTATCTTACGATTATATTTGATCCCTGAGGAATAAACTGCGCGTCCTTCAAATGACATGAAGGTGAGCGTAGCTGATATCAAGCATCTAGGCAAACGGCAAACTGGGTAGCCACTGATAAAAATTTTAGGATCAGGTTCAGTCTAAATTAATAAGTAAACTCACAGTAAGCAAGGATAATACTTAATATTCCAGAATATTCCTATTTTAACTATTTAGCTTTGTACCGACAGTTACATCAGCTTTAAAGATTTTTATATTTTAACAGAGTCTGATGAACGGGATGGTTTTTGGGCATCAGTTCAATCAGGCGTTCTACAGCATCAATCGCTTCAGGAAAATGTGCCACATGTTTCAGCAAGACATCGGTTTCATTAGCCTTGAAAATGGCATCGCTCAGGCGTGATTCCAGACAATCTCTCCAGGCGCATAGAAATGGACTTTCTGTTTTGGCCAGAAATACGCCGGTACATAATTTCAAGGCTGAATCGATATACCCAGCATCTAAAGATTGCTCTGTCATTAAAAAATCAGCCTCTACATGCGCCAATAAACGATAGGGTCTGGAACCCAGCATACCACCTAATAAATCGCGTAATTGTGACATTTCTGCTTTTAAAGTCCCCATACTGACCTTGCGCTCGCCATATAAGGCTTGATGCAATGTATCTAGACTCAGACCCTGCGGACATAAGGCTAGAATGGTCAGAATTTCAATCTGTCGAGGAGTCAGAACCAGCATCTTGCCATTAAACAGCACTTGAGGTACTGAAAAAGCTCGAATAAACAGGCGCTGCTTCTGGCATTCTAGTAGAGCCGACTGGATGATCGTAGCACAGCGCTCCGCAGCTAGTAGTGCTAAACTGTTATGCTTTGGCCAGGTAGTCGACAGATCAATGACACCTAAGACCTGTTTTGAATAGGGATCAATAATCGGGGCAGCGTAACAAACCCAATCATGAATGGAGGACATGTAATGTTCACTGGAAAAGACACAGCTGGATTGTTGAGTTTTTAAGGATAATGCCAATGCATTGGTTCCGACTAGCTCTTCGCGCCATTGCCCACCTTCAATAAAATGTACACTTTCTGCGGCACTTTGCATTTGTGGGCTAGAAGCTGCCCAAATGATGGTGCTGCCGATATCTCCGACCGCCAGCACCATAGAAGATTGCTCGGCAATATGTTTTAAATCCTGAGCACAATGTTGCAGGGCTTGGGCTAAAGTTGAGGAAGAAGTGGTCTTTTTTAAATCCGTCAGCGGTGCTGCTAAACGATTCTTCGGGATTTCAGCCGAGGATGAACGTTGCCAGGAGCTGGCAATACTCTGTCCCAGCTGTTCTGCATGTAAGGGAGACAAACTGCTGTTTTGCCGAAGCTGATCAGTATTGTGCCTTTTTTCCATCAAATCTTGTTTTGTCATCATTCCTTATTCTCACAACAATTCATGATTTACATCGGCTGTAATCGTTATTTTTTTAAAATGGATGAAAATATCGTGAACATGCTAGCTCCAACCTTTTTCCAACCTTATACCAGTTATATTAATCAAATAAGATGCAGAAGTCCCTTATACCAAAGCTGTAGAAGCGGTTTTGCCATACGAAAATAAGCAAAGGAAATACATATGCGTTACGTCGATCCTAATCAACCTGATTCAAAAGTTCATTTTAAAGCACAATACGAGAATTTTATTGGCGGCGAATGGGTCGCTCCGGTCAAAGGTGAATACTTTGACAACATCTCTCCGGTAGATGGCAAAGTCTTTACCAAGGTTCCGCGTTCTTCTGTAGAAGACATTGAATTGGCCCTGGATGCAGCGCACAAAGCCAAAGAACAATGGAACAGAGCATCGCCGACCACCCGCTCCAATATTCTGTTGAAAATTGCCGATCGTCTGGAACAAAATCTGGAACTGCTGGCAGTGGCAGAAACCTGGGATAACGGCAAACCGATCCGTGAAACGCTGGCTGCCGATATTCCGCTGGCGATTGATCATTTCCGTTATTTTGCCGGCTGTATTCGTGCGCAGGAAGGCGGCATTTCCGAAATTGATGAAGATACGATTGCTTATCATTTTCATGAGCCGTTGGGCGTCGTGGGTCAGATTATCCCGTGGAACTTTCCGATTCTGATGGCTGTCTGGAAACTGGCACCTGCCCTGGCTGCGGGCAACTGCATTGTGTTGAAACCTGCAGAACAGACTCCGGTCAGCATTCTGGTGCTGGCTGAACTGATTCAGGATATTTTGCCACCGGGCGTGTTGAACATCGTCAATGGCTACGGGGTCGAAGTCGGCCGTCCACTGGCGACCAATCCCCGTATTTCCAAGATTGCCTTTACCGGTTCCACCGCAGTGGGTCAGATGATCATGCAATATGCGACTGAAAATATTATTCCGGTGACTCTGGAACTTGGCGGTAAATCACCAAACTTGTTCTTTGCCGACATTATGGATCAGGAAGACGATTATCTGGACAAAGCGCTGGAAGGTTTTGCCATGTTTGCCCTGAACCAGGGTGAAATCTGCACCTGTCCATCGCGTGCGCTGATCCAGGAAAGTATTGCTGACGAATTTCTGGCGCGTGCCGTTGAACGGGTGAAACGGATTAAAACCGGGCATCCGCTGGATACTGACACCATGATTGGCGCGCAAGCCTCACAGGAACAGCAGGACAAGATTCTGGGCTGTATTGCCACTGGTCGTGAAGAAGGCGCACAGATCCTGACTGGTGGTGAAGCACGTCAGGAAGTGGGTCAAGGTTTCTATATTGAGCCGACTATCTTTAAAGGCACCAATGACATGAAGACCTTCCAGGATGAAATCTTCGGGCCTGTATTGGCTGTGACCACCTTTAAAGACTTTGATGATGCGATCAAGATCGCCAATGATACGATTTATGGACTCGGTGCCGGTGTCTGGTCACGCTCAGCGCATACCTCTTACCGTGCAGGCCGTGCTATTCAGGCAGGTCGGGTCTGGACTAACTGTTATCACATCTACCCTGCCCATGCGGCTTTCGGTGGTTATAAAAAATCAGGGATTGGGCGTGAGAATCATAGAATGATGCTGGATCATTATCAGCAGACTAAAAACTTGCTAGTCAGCTATTCGACCAAACCAGCCGGGTTCTTTTAAGAAGTGAAATACATTCAAAGCGAACTTCGGTTCGCTTTGAATGTATGGTAGCTAGCTTTCACAAAATATCAGCAACATCTTCAAGCTGCGGCCAATTCAAATAAAGTTTTTAGTCTATAAATACTTTTTTTAAAGGAAAGAGCATCACCTCAAATTTCTATTTGCAATAGTGTCATTTCAAGATAATTTCACTCTATAAAGATTTCGCCACATTCTCCAGCCATTGAGTGCCAGAAGAATAAAAATAAAATAAAGCACGGCGGTTAAATACAATGACTTATAGCTATACATGCCGACATAAATCACATCTAACACACACCATAATCCCCAGCTTTCAATATATTTTTTTGCCGCCCAATAACTTGCCACCAAGCTAAAAGAGGCTAACATGGAGTCCAACCAAGGTAGTGACGCTGCGGTGAAATGAGCAAATAAGGCACCAATCACCAGACCAGCGACAATACCCACAATCAGGCTATATACCCAGATTTTTTTATTCAAATAGCCAATCTGTACAGTCAGATCCTGGTCTTGATCTTTCTTCGACCAGCTATACCAGCCATAGAGTTGCATCAAGATAAATACGGCTTGTAATGCTGCGTCTGCAAATAAATTGACACGATAAAAAATAATGATATACAGAAATACAGCGACAATATTCACTACCCAGCAGGCTTTATATTGTTTAGACGTCAACCAGACACCTAAAACATTTAAAATGAACGCTGCAATTTCTATATTTTCCATAGCAATATAACCTGATTAAGCAGCCAATTTAGAAGTTCAGATTGAATGACAAGGTTGCTGTACGCGGCGAACCCAAGAATAAATAATCGTCACCCAAAAATTCACCTGCATCACGCCAGTATTTCTTGTTGAACAGATTATTAATATTCAAGCGTAGCAATGCATCGGTCGTATTTAGCTTAAATTGATAAGCAGCGCCTAAATCAACCACACTATAACCTGCGACTTTCGCAGCACCCTCTTTGTTAGCATATTTGCTGGAACTGTATTGACCACCTGCCAGAACAGTGAAACCTGCAATGCTCGGTACGTTATAGCGAAGATGTGTTGCGAAACGAACTTTTGGCACGTTTTGCGCCTGATGATTGCCATATTCAACCGCTTCTACATTTTCTAAACGGGCTTTAGTCAAGGCTAAAGATGAAGTTAAGCCCAGATGATCGGTTAATGCACCATTCAGTCCGAGCTCCAGACCCTGACTATGTTGTTCGCCTTCCGCAACAAAATAGCGAAGTCCTGAAATCGGCTTGCTATATTGGTTGTCTTGGCGTAAATCAAATAGCGAGGCAGTCAATAAAAACTGCTTGATCTGTTGTTTTAGGCCAATTTCATATTGCTCTGAATAGATCGGCGCTAGAGTTTCAGCCGCATTCTCTGCAAACAAAGGTGCTGTCTTTCCATCTGACAAGCCTTTGGCATAAGAGGCATACAGAGTTGTTGACTCTACCGGGCTATAACTCACTGCAAACTGTGGTAAAAATTTGCCTAAATCCGTATCACGAACTTTTATTACCTGCTTACCCTCTGCATCATAAGCATGTGCTTGTTCATCAAGCTCGATCCATTTTCCGCCAATCAAAGTAGACCACTGTTTATTCCATTCAATACGGTCTAATGCTGTAAATGCAGTTTGTTTACTTTTAAGTACTTGATATTTTGGTCCAGCATTCGCTGTTACTGGGGAAAAATCTATGGTTTCTGTATAAATATTACCTACACCAATCCATTTCCATTCATTGACACCAGCAAAACGATCTCGCGATTTATTGGTTTGTGTAATATCAAAATGTAGATAATGTTGCGCCCAATTGGTATCAATCACCCCATCTAGTTTGACTTTAAATTGGTTGGTTTTAAAGGTTTCATCTGGATTCTGATAATCGTAAATATCATACTCGCCAGCTTTACCAAACGTGTTACAGGAATACTCTTCCAGACAGCCTTCCCGATAATAACCATAAGCAAAGCTTGAATAGTCATCAACTCTGGATTTACTGTGGGCTGCGACGAGTCCCAAGTTCCAGTCATCATTCAAGGCATAACTATATTTTAAACTGCTATTCAGACTATCGATCGTGACCGGTTTGCCCCAAGTCTGGTAACCAAGCAATCGGTCCCATTTCACATTTTCTGGGACTTTACCATCCAGTAATTGATAACCTGGCACTGATTTTTGTTCGGAACGCTGTGCTTCAAGATCAAATTCCAATTTAGATTGCTCAGATGTTTTCCAGTCTAAGGCCAATGCCGCTAAATAGCGCTCACCATCCACGTGATCGACATAAGACTCAATCTGCTCATTCACCAGATTGATGCGATATCCGAATTGCTGCTCATCACCCAAAAAACCACCGAGATCAGTTGCCACTGAAAACTGGCCGTGTTGATCGGCAGAGAATGTCAGGGCCTGGATATCTTTGGGTCGCTTGGTGACATAATTGACCACACCACCCGGGGTCGACATACCACTTTGAATCGCGGAAATGCCTTTTAAAATTTCCACACGTTCTTTGTTTTCAAGTGCAACGTTTTGTTCACCACGAATCACATTGCCATTAATGAGGTAGCTTGATGCCAAATCGAGTTCAAAGCCACGCGAGACAAAGTTTGGATAATAGCCAATTGCAGCATAGCCATCACCGATGGCTGCATCATTTTTTACCACATCGCTCAGCACGCGAGCATGTTGTTCAGCAATGAGATCGGCAGTCACGATAAAGACCGATGCAGGTATTTTTTGCAGACTGTCCGTAGCAAATCCCTCGACATTCACTTTGGCACTCGAGTAAGGGATGCTTTGATCGGCTGTAATGACAATCGTGTCAAGCTGTTGAACATCGTCTTCAGCATAAGTCAGCGGGGCTAAACAAAGCTGCGACAGAATGATCATATTTAAAGATCGGGTTAATACATTCTGTTTGAGTTGACGATTGTTCATACGAAACCTTATGTATTTGAAGTGGGTGATGATGCCGGGTTTAGAGAGCAACTAAGAAGAGTGCAATTCGTGTTGAATGAGCCGGGTTAAAGTCTGGGTAAATTGTTGGCCTTGTTCGCCAAAGAACCAGTCCACATGACCGATAATCCAGTCGTAATAAGCCGCATCTGCATGGTTGAGGTTGTGGGTAATGCCCACAAAATACTCCAGCTCTGAAAAAGCGAAATCCAGATGCACGATTTTCAGCAGTTCTGGCAAAATACTAAAATCTTCTTGTGGATGTATCTCGGAAAAATAAGCATGGAGAAAAGCGGTTAAACCGGCTTCATCAATCGGAATATGTGGGTTCTGCTTTAATTCCAACCAATCAATGAAATTACGTTCAATCGTCACAGCCAGATCATAAAGTGCCGAATTTCGGTCAGATAAACCAAAATCAATTACGGCAGTAATCTCCGCTTTGGCATCCGGTGCTGACCAAAATAGATTAGAAGCGTGTAAATCGTTATGGGTCCAAATTCTGCTTGCCTGTTGCAATACAGGCTGAATACGCTGGTGAACCTGTAAGATTTGATCTAAAAAGTAAGGATCTAAATTTTTGTCGGCACAGTAACGGCTTAATTCTGGACTGTTTACAATGCGCCGTTGAATGGCTGTAACGATATTTTCACTGTTTAAAAGCTGCTGATTGGACAATAAATAAGATGCTGATCGGCCTTGCCGCTCAGGAAAATCCTGCATGGCCATATGTAAGCTTGCCAGTAATTGCCCCGCTTTCGCAGCATGTTCAGCATAGAAAAAAGGTTTCCAGGATTGCTGATCTGCATACAGATCTAAGCCGGCTGCTTTTGCATAGACTTCATAGGTCCAGTCACCTAGCTCTAAAGCGGTCAGACCTTGATTTGAGCTAATCAATGCTGCAACAGGAATTTCTTTGCTAGCTAAATGCTGAAGAACGGCATGCTCCTGTAAAATATCGCGGGCACGACGAAAGGAACAATGGCTGCGCTTAATCAAATACTGATGCGCGACTATTTCATCCCTGCTCACAAGATCCTGCTCTACTTTAACCAATACTGCAGATGAAAATGGCCGTGGACTACACCACAAAATCTGAATATGACCTTGTAAACAGGAATACTGCTGCTGCAGGCTTTGTAATTCTGGATCAGAAATATGTGCCCAGTCTTTATGTTCCCAGGCATTGCCCATACCATGACCTAAATCATCAGTCATTGTGGTCATTATCAATATTCCTGAGCCAGATCATCATGTGGTAATGGAGAGTCATCATTTAAGCAAACATCTACACAGTATTTTCAAATACATTTAATATTTAAGGTTTGTCCCAAAATTAAGTGGTACATACCAGTATTAAATTGGAGGCAAGTTTAGCCTTTTAAATATAAAAATAGAATGCTTAATAATTAAAATTATTTTAAAAAAAAATCCTAAAAACACAGAAGTTTTTAGGATTTGAATGGATTGGAGATAAATATAAGCTTATGCGTGAATATCTAGGGTCATTTCAATTTTGTCCTGAGACCAGATTTCGATGTCATATTCAATCACCAGATCGTTTGATTTTGAAATACGTTCAATGTAAGTTGCTGTTTGGCTTATAGGAATTCCTAAATATTGGCTCTCAAAATGAGAGACACCGGTATTTTTAATTTTTAACTGACTACTCGTATAATCATAATCAAAGTGATTTTTAATGACATCTTGGACCGAAGTAATCACGTCATAATTCAGCACATCTGGAAATAGCGCAACAGGCAGATAATTGTATTCAAGGAGTACCGGGACATCATCAGCATAACGTAAACGGATAATTTCAATAAAGCCGAGTCTTCTCGTTGCTTCACTAAAAACATCACTGTGATCAAATCGCTCCAGCTGTCTGGTCGAGATCAGTTCTGTTCTGGCATTAAAACCCTGTGCCTTCATATAAGAACGAAAATTTTCAATTGAGTTTGGATAGTATTGAATTTTTTTATTACTCACAAACCAGCCGAGATTTTGCCGTTTGTAAATTTTATCTTCGGCACGAAGCTGTTCATAAGCCTTACGCACTGTTTCCCTTGAACAGTTAAACTTTAATGCCAAGTAACGTTCCGATGGAATCATTTGATTAGAACTGTATTTTTTCAATTCAGCCTCAATCAAATCTCTGATTTCCATATACTTCATTCAGTGAATCCAGCTCGTCAGCGTAAGTTATATTGATGGTACTAAATTAAAGAACAGAGGAAAATTAAAAAAGGTACAGATCAGTAAAAAGATACATTCCCTAGTCTTAATGAGAATTTTTACGGTAATGGTAATCCCCCCTAAAAATATTGATGATGAGAATGCAGGACCTTATCGTCAGCAAAATGTATTAAATTCACTTATGCTCTACTTCCTCACTTGTATCGCAAATTGAATAACATGGCATTTACCACAATGTAATTTTCCCTCCTGCCTTTCTTGCTCCCCGACATAAAAGTGATGGATGTGGTCCTGTCCGAAGACTTCTAGAATGCAACGAGGATCGTATAAATATTCGACATTTGAAGGACCACCGGTTTTATAGTCGATCTGTTCCTTTGAATATAGCTCACCAATAAACCATCCACCGTTGAGCAAGGATTTTCTTATGCCTTCTAAAACCTGTTTTTGTGTTTCTATATCGAAATGACCAAATACACAGATCACATTTTGATAAAACTCCGATGGCCATTGAGCTACTGTTAAATCAACATGTTTAAGTTCAACTTTTATCCCTTGGGCTTCAGCCTTGCTGGACAGATGCGTCAAAGCAACATCAGAATAATCCCAGACTTCCGCTGAAAAAGGGTAACCCTGCTGTCTTGCCCGCTCAGCCAGGTATAAGATATTCCGTCCTTCACCTTCAGCAATTGCCAGTGTTTTACCCTCTATTCGGATTTTGTCCGAAATTTGCTGAATGAAAAGATTTGCTGCTGTGCCATACAGATCTTGCGTCCGGGCATACAATTCATTCCAGTGCTGACTCATTTCAGCCTCCATTTACTAAACGATTCAATCAGCTGGAAAACTCTTTAAATGCCTCTAGGGCATTTGCGGCATACATCAATGAAGGTCCTCCACCCATATAGACGGCAACGCCTAAAACTTCTTCCAGTTCCCGTAGGGTCATGCCCATTTTGACTAAGGTTCGAACATGAAAACCGATACAACCATCACAACGTGCCGCCACACCAATCGCCAAGGCAATTAACTCCTTGGTTTTCGGATCAATCACGCCATCACGCATAGCAGTCTGTGACAATTGGTTAAAACTTTTCATTAAATCAGGCGAATCCTGACTTAAAGTTCTTAAACTGCCCGAAATGTTCTGGGTTAATTCTTTGTATTTCATTGCTTCACCTCAAATAAAGAAATCAGCATTCATTTATATATTCAATAGCTTATTTTTCTACCGGATAGCCCTGTTCCAGCCAGGCCTGGTAACCACCCTGAACCGACTTGACCTGGGTAAAACCCATATTCTGTAAGGTATCGGTTGCCAGTGCTGAACGTCCACCCGTACCACAAATCAAATAAATCGGCTGATCTTTAAGATGTTCCAGTGCCTGCTGGGTATCACAATGATGACTGGCTAAGGGATGCTGGTGAATTCGCATTTCCAAAATACCACGTGGATAATTCACCGCCCGGTCTATCGCTGCTGCTTGGAATTCATCTGGTTCCCGAACATCAATCAGTATGGTTTTATGGTTTTGCATCGCCTCAAACAATTCATTTACGCTGACTTCCTGAATCCGGCTTTTTGCATTCCGGATCAATTGCTCTGCAGTTTTCATCATTTTCATTCTTCCTCGGCCATTAAAACGATATTCACATTGCATAAACGATGCTCAGGGAGATTAAAGCGCTTTAGTTTAGGTACTTAATCGTCTGTTTTAGCCCATGAGCGCTGAATAGATTAAATACATAGCTACCCCAACCACGGTTGTGGCAAATATTTTCTGTACCTTGTTACTGTCAATCCGATGCATCAGACTGCGTCCAATGAACATCCCGACAATACAGGCCAGGACAAAGGCCAGTGTGACCGAAACAGGATATTGAAAGCCCTCCAGTACGTGTGCAGAAATGCTGACCCCACCAATCAGGAAAATAATCATGAGAGAGGTCGCCACGATGCTGCGCATATCGAGATCGGTGAATTTACGCAGGGCTGGAACAATAACAAAACCACCCCCAACGCCAAGCAGACCCGTTAATAAACCTGCCACTACACCAATACCAGCCAGAAAGGAGGCCGTTTTCACATTCCAGATCAGACGACCGGTCGTTTGATTGACCTTGCACGGTGCATTACCATGATCATGGACTTTATTAAAGAAGATCCGGTAAGCAACAATCAGCATGACCAGACTGAAAGCCAGCGTCAGCCAGACTGGAGAAACGATATCAGCCAGATGCACGCCATAACGGGCTGAAGGAATACTGATCAGCGCGATCCAGAGCGCAGCGCGATAACGTACAATACGCTTGAATAAACCTTCGAACGTTCCAACCAAGGCCGACAGCGTGACTGCCAGCAAGCCCACCGGCGCAGCCTGAGCTACCGTCCAACCCTGACTCGCCATCAGTGCCGGTACAGCCAGAATGCCGCCACCAGCACCGGTTAGACCCAGCAAGCCACCAATCGCCAATCCTTCCAGTATTAATGCCCACATCGCCCTCTCCCTTATCCACAAAAATGATTCAATAAAGGTTGAACTTTTTGTTGAATCACGACACAAGCTTATTTGAAGTAGTTAAGAGGAAGCTTGAGGTAAGAAACACCATTTTGCTCTGGCTCAGGAAACTGCCCTGCTTTCATATTGATCTGAATCGCCGGTAGAATCAGTTTAGGCATACTCAGTCCTGAATCCCGCTGGTTGCGCATCTGAGCAAATTCAGCTTTACTGATTCCCTGATGAATATGAATATTCTGTGTCTTTTGTGTCTGTATATCAGATTCACACACATAGGATTCACGTGTTTCAGGCAAATAGTCATGACATAAAAAGACCCGGGTATCTTCTGGCAACTGAAACAGGCTTTGTACCGAATCATAAAGCTGTTCTGCACTGCCACGCGGAAAGTCACAACGTGCTGTACCATAATCTGGCATAAACAGGGTATCACCCACAAAAACCGCATCACCAATCACATAACTCAGGCAAGCAGGCGTATGTCCCGGTGTTGGAATGTTATAGGCTTTCAATGTTCCGATTTGGAACGACTCATGATCTTCAAATAAATAATCAAAGAGCTGCTGGGCATTCCATTGTTTAATATCCAGATGATAAATCGCGCCAAAAGTTTGCTGAACAATACCAATTTTCTGGCTCATGGCAATCTTGCCACCTAACTCAGCTTTGAGGTATTGCGCTGCAGTCAGATGATCAGCATGGACATGGGTTTCCAGAATCCACTCGACCGTTAAACCCTGCTCTTTAATATAGGCAATAATTTTATCGGCATGAATAGTTGAGGTACTTGCTGATGCCGGATCGTAATCCAGAACGCTATCAATAATGGCGCAGGCTTTGGTTGCAGGATCACGTACAACATAACTGAAGGTATTGGTATCTTCGTGAAAAAAATCTTTTACTATAGGTAAGTTTGACATCGTTAAGCTCCTGACCATTTACGGTGAATCCATACACCCACCAGCATTGCTACAATAAAATAGAGCACTTGATAGTGGCCCAAACCGATCAAGGTGAAACTTGGCGCCGGACAGATGCCGGCAATGCCCCAACCTGCACCAAATAAAACCGCACCTGTGATCAGTTTTTTATCTATCTGATTATTTTTAGGTAAATCAATAGGGTCATTAAATACTGTTTTCGGTTGCGCCGTACGTAATGCTTTCTGGAAGGGAATAAAGGCCACCGCAATCGCGCCCATCATGACAAAGGCCAGACTGGCATCCCAATCGCCAAACAGATCCAGGAAATCGAGTACTTTTTCCGGATTGGACATGCCTGATACCATCAATCCCACAGAGAACAGCGCACCAAATAAAAAGGCAAACACATTTTTCATTTTAGAATGCTCCTGTGATATGACGGATAATATAAACAGCGACAAAACCTGCAAACATGAAAGTCATGGTCGCAATGATAGAACGCTTAGACAGGCGACTGATGCCACAAATTCCGTGACCACTGGTACAGCCCGAACCTAAGCGTGTCCCAAAGCCCACTAGCAGACCTGCCACAATCATCATCAGTGGGCTGGCATTCAATTCGATTTCAGGTTGTACAAACAGACCATAAATAAACGGTGTGAGGATCAAGCCTAATAAAAACCAGATTGCAGGCGTTTTAAACATGGTTTTTGAGTTTAATACTTGCCCAATCAAACCACTGATTCCTGCAATACGGCCATTGACGTAAAGATAACCAACTACGGAAAGCCCGAGCATTAAGCCGCCAATAAATGCGATGAGGAAGTCATGCATGATGAATTAATCCCTATACAATATACTTTTTTATATTATATAATAAAAAATATTAATCAAGCAGTTTTATGGTAAATTATGTAAACTGCACGGGCTACATCAAAAGTTGTGAGGACATTTATGGATATGATTGCTGAAAATGCCAAAATTGATTTTTCTCAAGTCGATTTCGTCAGCCAATGCCTAAAAGTTTTGGCCAATCCTGATCGTCTGAAAATCTTATGTGTCCTGGTCGATGGGGAAATGAATGTTCAGGAAATTGAAGAATCTACTGACATTCATCAACCTACACTTTCACAACAGCTGACTGTATTGCGTAAGGCCAACATGGTTGGCACCCGACGTGAGGGCAAGCAGATTTTCTATCGTCTGAGTGATCCCAAGGTCTTGAGCCTGATGCAAAAGCTGTACGAGCTGTATTGCGCCTAGCCCTCCTCTTAATGCAACCAAAAAGAAATGATCAGAAGCAGCCCGCTAAAAGCAGTAAACAGGTTTAGCCATACAGGATGCTGGGTATAATAACCTTCAATAAATTCCGGCGGTCCCAGTGATGTCCATCCCCCTCGATATTGCAGGATTGAGGCGATATTCACCAACATGCAAAACACAATCACCGCAATCCCCATCCACTGTGCATAGGCTATTTTTTATGCATAACGTTCATGATCGACTAATTACAATAGCCGGTTGGATTTTTCAATCACAAAACCAAATGCAATTAATGTCAGACCATTCCGGTTCCCTGCCAGAGCGGTTCATTCCAAAGCAAACAATACCCGTGGATGATCCAAAGTGGACATATCTCATCCGATCTTATTGTTCAAAAATTTCTTTGACGTCCATCGCCAGGCCTTGAGTAGATTTAAATTCACCCTGGTTATTTTTCCAGGCCATCGACGGTGTGGAGAAAAAGCCGTATTTCCCCATTAGGGCCTGGTTGGCATCAATTTTTGCAGCAATTTCTGCAGGAATCTTTGCCATTTTCTTGAGCTGCTTTTTGCCTTTATTCTTGTTTATATCATTAAAAACTGCTGCTGGATTTTTCGACATTAACAATGTTGCCACCTGACCACGGCTTTCTTCACGGATCACACCGACCTGAATATGACGCAGCTGTACCTTGCCTGATTCGACCCAAGGCCGAGCCGCCTGCCAGAATTTATAGCAATATGGACAATTCGGATCGGAAAAGACATAAACCACTCGTGGTGCATCCGGCTTGCCATCCTGAATCCAGGTCGATTTTTCCAGGGTTTTCCAGACATCATCCAATACCGCTTTTTTCATATGCTTTTCAATCTGCTCATTGGACAGGCTTTTCCCTTGCGCATCAAACAGTTCGCCCTTGATATAATATTTGTCATCGTTGGAGATAAATACTGTATTGGAGTACTGGTCTTCATGCCCCACCCAACCGGTCATTCCTTGCGGTGCCGGAATCTGTTTTACAAACACAAAACCCTGTTTTTCAATATTCTGTTTAATATTCGCCTGCGTGTGCATGCTCATGATCAGGAACATGCCTGCACCCAGTACCCGGTAAATTCTGTTCATACTAAGTCCTTCCGTTTTTTTAAGGTTGATCTGAAATTCTGTTTAAATATTGCTGCAACATGGCCGGACTGAGTTCCCCCATATGCCGCTCGACCAGCTGGCCTTGAGCATTAAAAAACAGCGTCGTTGGCAGGCCAAAACTATTCAGCTGCTGTGGCAGTTCACCATATGGGTCCAGCAGGACATGTTTAAATTGAAACTGATGTTTTCTTAAATAGGCATTTACGGTGGCTACCTCCTCACCCTGATTCAGCATGACAAAATTCACTTGAGGATGCTGCTTGGCTGCTTTGGCCAATACCGGCATTTCGCGATGACACGGCGGACACCAGCTCGCCCACAAATTAATTACCGTGGGCTGGCCAATGAATTGGCTGAGTGGAATCTTATCTGTACCCAGACGTTCCTGTTCTAGTCCAGCAAAGGCTAGATCAGGAAACGCTGCTTCAGTTTTTAGACTGGATTTGAACGCGAGCCCAAGCCCGACCCAGAGTACAAAGATGATCAGCAAGATGGCTTTGAATCGGGTCTGCAACTGTCTGTTGCGAATGACATACCATAAAGTACCTATCAGCACCCCGCCCCATAAATGAAAACCTTTGTCCTGGATTTTCAGTATGTCGATGGGGGCTACAAAATACAGCTCGGCATTGAGTAGAACGAAAACAAGACGTGCACCCAGCATCCCTAGCAGAAAACTGCTCCAGAGCAAATCCTGACTTTGTCCAAGCAGCTGTTTAGACCATGAATACTTTCTGGCTAATCCAAACAGGATGGCAGATAACAGCATCAAGCCAGTGGCAACAATCATGAGTGTCCAGGGCAACATCAAAGGTCCCAGATGCAGCGCATCACTGGAAATCATCATAGTTGCTCCCCTTGTAGTTGCTGCAATGTGCCTAGTAAATGTGCCGCACTAAAGCTTCCGGTCAAGCGCAACTCACGCTGCTCCTGATGCGCTGCATTTAAAAATATAAAGGTGGGTGGACCGAGGATTTGCCATTCTTTTAGCAGCTCATCCTGACTTGGATGATAGTGGGTCAGGTCTAATTTGATACGAACCACATTTTGTAAAGCCGTCTGGACATCACTACGTGGAATCACTTCCTTTTCAATCGGTTGACAGGCCACACACCAGTCCGCATACACATCAATTACCACTGGCTGTGCAGGATGTTTGGCTAAAACCTGTTGCAATTCTGCGGCTGTACTGACCTTCTGCCATTCAAGCCGTGATTCCACATGGGCGACCTGTACCTGACTCCAGACATGATAGAGCTGCATGCCTCCTGCAAAGACCAGTAAACCACTGAGCAGCATCAGGACTATTTTCGATACAGACCGATGCACATGGGGCAGCATCTTGAACAAGAAGTAGCCTGAACAGGTGATCAGTACTACACCCAAAAGGCTCAGGTATAAAATGCCGGGCAATAGGGGGCGGGCAAAATACAAGGCCAGGGCCAGCATGACAAAGCCAAAACTAAACTTCAGGCGATCCATCCAGATGCCAGGTTTGGGTAAAAGATGGGACCCAAATACAGCTGCGATAAATAGTGGCAAGCCCAGCCCAAGGCCTAAGACAAACAGATAGCTGGCACCCAAAATCGGTTGATTAAGCTGAGACACATAGATTAAGGCACCGGCCAACGGTGCACTCATACATGGCCCGACAATCAGTGCCGCGATCATGCCCATGAGACCAGCACCAATCAGCGTGCCACCCTTCTGCTTTTGCTGCCATTGATCCAGCCGCTGTAACATGCCTTGAGGTAAGGACAGCTGAAATACTCCGAACAGATTAAGCGCGAACAAAACAAACAGAATGCTGAAAATACTGATGAATATCGGACTTTGAAACCAGCGCTGAAAACTGTAACCGAGCTGTGCCACAGCAAGTCCTATGACCGCATAGACCAGTGCCATACCCAAAACAAAGACCAGCGCAATCAGTGCAGCACGGTAGCCCCGGTGCTGCTGAACCAGAATTCCCGTTAAAATTGGAATTAAAGGTAAAGAACACGGTAAAAATGCCAGCAGAATGCCAAGCCCGAGAAAAATCAGAGCATTAATCAACAGACCTTGTTTCGACAGCAAACTTAAAAAATACTGGTCATTGTTCCACTGGTCATTCATGCCTGCTGATGAAGTTTGATTTTTAGGGTCTGTAATAAGCTGGTCGTTTTTCTCTGTTAATTCCACCTCAGGCTGCACGACAGGGTCGGAAACTGCAGCGACTTGCACTTTCTCCACCTTTTCTTCAGCCAGTGCTTGATCTGTACTTTGAGTTTGCCCTATAGCTTGGAGCTCATCTTTCTGAGTAGTCAAAATCTTTTCGTTTGCTTCTGGCTGTGTAGTGCTGGCCAGCAGCTTTTGAGGCTTGCTCAAGTTTTGCGCTGGAAATAAACCATCTGCATCAGTTTTTACTGTGGTGCGTTGCACCGGATAACATAAACCGCTTTCTGCACAGCCCTGCCACTGCACCGCAAACTGCTGGTTGGGCTGGACATTCATATTGGTTTTGACTTGCCCATAATGCACCTGAGTCAAACCGAAATTGGGATCATCTTTGTCTTCAGGTTTGGGCAATGCCAACTTGACTGGGGTCTGCTGATGAGACACTTTAAGCTGGTCATGATACAGATAATAACCCTCTGCGATTTTCCAGCTAAGCTCTGCCTGATCCTGACTTGTAGAAACCACCTGAAACTGAAAAGCCTGATCCGGTGGTAAAAAGTCTGCATGTGCAGTTCCCGTCATGATTCCACCGCCGATCACGGCACCCAATATCCACTTCAACATCCAGCTGATCTCCTCCTGTTAGGACTGCATTATTGAAAAACTAAAATTAAGACAACATTAACAGCCCAAATCATTTATAAAATAATGGCAGTTTGATCAGGATGTTCTATGTTTATTGTATTGGTTGAGGATGATCCCTATATCGCACAGAGCATTTGTGCTGCTCTGAACTATCTGAATATTTCAGTGGAGCATGTCAGTCACGCACGTGCTGCAGATTATTTTATCCGGCATAGTGCTGTCGATTTGTGTTTACTGGATTTAGGCCTGCCGGATCAGGATGGCCTGGACTTGCTGCACAGCTGGCGACGCGACCAGATTGATCTCCCGGTACTGGTATTGACGGCACGGCTGCGGACCGATCAGTGTGTTCAGGCCCTGAATGCCGGTGCCGATGACTACCTGACCAAACCCTTTGAGCTGGAGGAACTGATTGCCCGGATTCATGCCCTCACCCGTCGCCACCGCGGCTTTGCCTCGAATACACTGCAATTTGATGACCTGGTTCTGAATCGGGATACCCAGACTGTGACCTACCAAGACCAGGCCGTGAGTTTATCTCGCCGTGAATTCAGCCTGCTGGAAACCCTGATGAGCCACCCCAACCAGATCCTGAAAAATGAACAGCTTATTGACAAGCTCTATGGTTTTCAGGACGCTATCGAGAGCAATGCCCTGAATGTACACATTTATCACCTGAGACAAAAACTACATCCAGACTTGATTCAGACCGTTCGTGGTGTGGGCTATATTTTCAAACCGTTTGAGCATCGTCATGTTTAAGCACAGCTTGAAATGGCGTTTGGCCATGAGTCTTTTGGCCGTGTTTATTGTGCTGTGGAGTGCGGTATTTTCATGGCTGTATATTGACCTGAAACAACGTTTACAAGACACGCTGGATCAACGCCTATCGGCATCTGCGCAAATGGTTGCCCGGCTGATTCAGCAGCTACCGCTGGATAGTCTGGGGGATGCAACCTTATCCAAATTAGCCAAGAATGATGATGCAAACCAGTTAATTGCCTGTGAAGTCTCTCTTTTTAGCTCTGACATCTCGTTAGATAATCAGGTCATTGCCAAAACACGCGGTGCCCCCCAAAATTTAAGCCAGCGACCAGAAGGATTCAGCACCTGGCAGCAGGGTGATACGGAATGGCGCAGTTATGTCCTGCGTCGTGGTGATATTCAGGTGGTGGCGGCAGAACGTATGTTCTTGAGGGATACCTTACTACAGCAGATTCTACAGTCCGTACTGGTTCCCTTGGTCTTCTCACTGCTAATCTGTATTGCCCTGATCATCTTTATTATCCGCAGACAGTTCCGGTCTTTGGATCAGCTCAGTCAATACCTGAACCAGAAAAACCTTAGCTATTCAGAGGCGGCAGATTTTTTAATGCAGCTCAAGCCTGCAAGCATTCCCCAAGAAGTACAGCCTTTTGTCAACAATTCCACGCAGTTGATTCAGAAACTCAATGACAGTCTGCAACAGGAGAAAGCCTTTAGTGCCTATGCTGCACATGAATTACGCAGTCCCCTGACCGCAATTAAAACCCATGTACAACTGGCACAGCTGATCGGTCAGCAGCAGAACCTGCCTGAATCCATTCAGCACAATTTGCAGCAGGCCAATGAGAGTATCCGGCGTTATACACTATTACTCGAGCAGCTTTTATTGCTGACCCAATCAGAAAACAGTCTCCAGGAAATGACTGAGGCCATCTGGCTTCGCCCCACACTTGAGAAAGTTCTTGCAGACTTAGGTACACGCTATCCAGAAATGAACAAAAAAATACAGGTGAAATGGGAAAGTCTAGGCGAAATTCAGCTACCTGAATTTGTGCTGTATACCGTACTGAAAAATCTGCTTGAGAATGCACTGCTGCATGCACAGGCTGAACAGATTTGGATTTCCATGCAGTCTGGTTGCCTGGTGATTGAAGATAATGGCCAGCAACTTACAGCAGAAGATATTCAACATTTAGGACAACGCTTCTGGCGCAAATCTGCTCAGCAGCATGGCCATGGTTTAGGACTGGCATTAACTGCTAACCTGTTAAAACAATATGGCTATCAGCTCTCTTTCAATGCCCGTCGACCCTATGGTGGGCTCAGCATTGAAATAAAGTACGGCGTGTCTAAGCGTGACATGCAAGCTTAGGGATATCCAGCCATACGGCTGTTGGAAAATACCGGGTCAGATACTCCTTTAAATATTGAATGGTATCCATCGCAATCGTTTGATCCTGGTGGTCATCAGCATGGTTAAATGCCACAGCATAAAGCGTGACTTCACGTTGTTTGAGTAGCTCCAGACTCAGTAGAGTATGATTAATACTGCCCAGACGGCCTGAAGTCACCAGAATGACAGGGTAGTGATGCGCTGCAATATAATTGATCGTCAGCATGTCCCGGGTCAGCGGCACCATTAATCCACCCGCTCCTTCAAGCAGAACCCGGTCATAACGCTCGGCCAGTATAGTGGCTGCCTGCTGAATTTTTTCGAAATCGATTGAACGCCGATCCAGTTCAGATGCCAGATGCGGTGAGGCCGGATAGCTAAAGATTTCTGGCATGGTCAGCTTGCCACCTGAGTGCAACTTAATTTAAAAAATAATTGAGGATGTTGTTAAATAAGCTCAAAAAAATAGAAGTGATTACTGGTACGCTTTCACAAGTCCCTTTTTGCTCCGTTCTATATGATAAATCCCGGTCATTGCACTGAATCACTGCTAAAATCTTTTCTTCTATTTGAGTAATGGCCTGTCATACTTAGGCTATTTAGCATACAAAATAAATAAGGAGGCATCATGCCTCTTTGAGCTGTTACTATTTACTTTCTTTTTCCGTTGGCATAAGTCAATCGATTGCTTTTAGACACTATATGGCTGGCAAAATTCCTGTAAATCGAAGGAGTCTTTCAACTGACATAAGCGCTGATACCTTCAGTTAAATCCATGAACTGAGATGCCTCCAGATAATCATTCACTGCTGTAACATGATCCCATCCTGTCCCGGATCACATCACGGGCTGTTTTTAAAACTCCACATAAAACTTTTCAATCAACTGCTGTGTTCTAATCAGCAGATGTTTAAACACATTATCCCGTTCAAATAGCTTCACCTTATAATTTGGCGAGTCTTTAAGTTCTTCCTTACGCAACAAATGCTTGGAGAACTCGTAATATTCCAGTACATTTTTTATCGTCTCTGGCTTCAAATTCTCCCTCTATGATGCCAGTCAAGGTATTGGCAATATTCCAGACTTTTTGTAGCTGTTGCACCTGGGCATGATTATGACAGTCCAAATCACGAACTCATTAATCCAGTGATTTCGCCTAAAATTTTCAATCATGCCATCGTAAGAAGGTGGCAAAAGACATAGTTTTTCGTGGGATTATGGCGTGAATAATAGTAAGTTTTTGACCCCAAGAAAAAAGTGTAGCAACTTACTACACTTTTTAGATATTCAGAATTTAGGTATTTTCACTTGTATTTTAGACAAGATGTAGCAAGTCCGAACTGCGACATTTTCCCAATGAGCGCCCGCTAATCTCACTAAAAAGATGTACCAGAAATATTCTAGTTATTTGCGAAAAATGTCAGACATGCAAAAAAAAATCATTCACCCGGAATATTTTCAATGCGCTGTAGCAATTTGCTACACTTTTTAAATAATTTCTTTACCAAAAATCTCATTCAAACGCTCGCGATTTTCCTGAACAAAAGTCGGATCATTTTTGAGCTTATATTTCATCTCTTTCTTGAAATCATTCATGGATGCACCGGCCACAGCAAAATCCATTTGAAACATAATATCGTTCACAATAACATTCGCCTGAGAATCGGTTAAACAGCCTTCGATCTTAAACCACTTGCTGAACTGCGTATAATTCGGATCATTGGCATAGATATACCAGGAACGTACGGTCATATCAAACTTTGCCCCCAACTCTTTCACGATGGCATTATCATCAAAATCTACATCCAAATAGATTTGAGTCTTTTCGTTAAATTGCGGGAGAGCCGCTTCAGTATCTCCACTCATAATTTTAAACCGCACACCCACAATAGGACGGCCTTTCTTAATAGTGTCATATTCTAGCTGCAAACTGGTTTTAGTATTAATTTCTTCAACAATTTTATCCAGAATATAACGCCTAAAATCTACCCAACGGTCATATTTTTTTTCACCGATGTCAATCAACGCTTTTAAATTCTCTAAGGTGAGTTCAACTTCATAGGTGTCGAGATTCGCATACTTAAATTCATTTTTAACAATATAAGAATATAGACTCATACTTGTGACAGAGTCTAAAGCAAATAAATCTTTCAACTGGTAAGTGGTAAAATTCCCACTGGCCAGACGGGTGAAATAAGGCAGCACTTCACTGGTAAAGCGAATCTGCAAGGCATTTTTGGCATCATCTTCCCAGCGCAGTTCCCGGATAATCGGTACCACAGAATGGACTTTTTTTACTTTACGCTTGACGTCATCTACAGGCTCTTCAATTACAAAATGAGCAACCCGAGATGAAAGTTCCCTATAAATCCGGTCAATAGCCACATTAATGGAATTCTTCTTATTGAGTCCTAACAATTCCCCCAAATCTTCTTTATGCAGATAGATATAGGTTTTCTCGGTAATTTCACGATCTTGGTTATTTTTTTCACCATAGTTTGCAACCGCCATTGCATAAAGCAGTGCCTTATATTCATTAGAAGACAATTCAATAGGGCGAATTAAGCGGTTACTGGTACTCACCACTCCATTCTGTCGAATATTGCCGATACAATAAGGTAAATATTCTATTTCTTGTTTTTCGTTAAAATCGCTCATAAGTGAAAAATTAAAAGTTATTCCCCCTATTTATACATAAAAGTGGAATAACATTCAACATCTTCACCTTACAGATTCACTTTAAGTGCTTATCCCTTTAAAAGGATGTGCTAAAGATCAAGAGTGGAAAGCATGTCATCATTTTTTTAGATTTAGCCTAATCCTTAACCCAAAGGTGGAAACTTTGAAAAAATTTCCACTTATTAGTGACAAGCTTTCCACTTTTATCAACTGAGAAGAGCTTAAATCGTTTTCTTTGCATTTTTTTGTGGCCAAAAATACCGTTATAAGTGAAAAAATCATTTGGTTTAGCACTTTTCAGTGACAAAGCTTCCACCTTTAGAGAGAATCAAGTACTAAATCGGACTTTTTTTTGCAATTTTTAAAGGGAAAACATAACTTATCCACAAGTATAAAAATAAGCGTGACAAGTCTTCCACCTTTAAAGTCAGATCATGATACTTATCAACAGATTAAAGTTTTGAATTTAAATATTTTTATAACTTAATTTCATGTTTTTTTTTAAACCAGTGACAAGTCTTCCACCATAGTGACAAGTCTTCCACCTTTCAGTGACAGCTCTTCCACCTTTCAGTGACAAGTCTTCCACCTTTCAGTGACAAGTCTTCCACCTTTCAGTGACAAACCTTCCACTTTTCGGTGACAAACCCTCCACCTTTAAAGACGTAAGGTATTGTTTTAAAAAGGGAAAAATTGCCCTAATTATAATTACTTAATTATATTAATTAATACTAATTATAATTAGCTAGCTATATTTTATATAAAACTTTAATTTGTTTTCTTTGTTAGCCGATATTGATTCGTACTTTAATATCATTCAAATAAAGTGTAGCAAGTTGCTACAAGTTCCACTATATTAGGATCATTCGAATGGGGTCTGATATGACAAATAAATCGACTAAAATTATTGCTGTAGCAAACCATAAAGGTGGTTGCGGGAAGACCACCACGGTTGTTCATCTGGCTGCAGAGCTAGCAGACTTGGGGCATAAAGTATTGGTGATTGATTTAGATCCACAAGCCAATGCAAGTTTACATATCGGATTAAGACATCCGAGTGAGGTTGAAACCACTTCTGCTGAATTACTGGTAGGTGATTTGAACCTATTGTCTGATGCCTTACAAGAAGAAACCAATTTTAAAAATGTTTCTTTAATTTATGGTTCACTTACTTTAGGTAAAACAGAAGACCAACTTAAAGATGATGCCCCAAGACCCTCTGAAGAGCTCTCTAACAAGTTGGAATTATTAAACGGATTATATGATTTCATCCTGATTGACTGTCCTCCAAGCCTAAAACTTCTGACCAGTAATGCCTTGGCTGCATCTACCCATGTTATGGTGCCGATTGAATCCGGTTCACAATATGGCCTATATGGTGTCACTGACTTAATTAACCATTTAAGTAAAATAAGACGGGTCAATCCCGAATTGAAACTGTTAGGTGCTTTGCTGATTAAACATGATGAACGTCAAAACGTCTGTAAACTGATACGAGATGAAGCTTTAAGCCAGGTCGGCGAATTGTTAAAAACGACCATTCCAATGAGTACGAAAGTCAATCAAGCAGCAATTTTACAACAGCCATTGTTGCGCGTAGATAAAAATTCTAAAGTTCGTAAAGCGTTCCAAGATTTAGCGAAAGAAATCATCAATCGTGTTGAATAAAGGCACTCTGAGAATCCTATGGTAAGTACAAAAGAATTGTTGGCACAACGTCTTCAGCAAAATACTCAAAAGCATCAACAAGCTCAGCAAGAGCATGTCAACGATGTGAAAGAATTACGTCGTAATGTCCAAATTACAGACATTCAACCTAGTCCCAATCAGCCACGAAAAATATTCAATCAGCAAGATATTGAAGATTTAGCAGCCTCGATTGAGGAGATTGGATTATTGCAGCCGATTGCAGTTCGGCGAGTACAGGACAAATATGAGTTAATTGCAGGTGAACGACGCTTGAAAGCGCATCAAATTCTCAATAAAAACACCATTGAAGTGATTGTCATCGATGCATCAGATGAAGAAGTCGCACTGTTAACCTTGGCAGAGAATTTAAAACGGGAAGACTTAACAGATTATGAAATTTATGTCGGTCTGAGTTCTCTGGATGAGAAATTAAAAAAGAACAAGCAAAAGTTGGCAAAATCCTTAGGCATGAATCGAGAGGATATGTATAAATATCTATCTTTCGAAAAATTACCGAAAGAACTGATTGCCGATTTAGAACAACAACCGACATTGTTGGCACGCACTGCCGCCACAGCTGTGAAAAAGTTTCTTTCAGATTACGAAGAGAATTACAGTAATGCTAAAAAAGCACTGTTAGAAGCTTGGGCGAAATTGCTGAAAAAAGAAGTTGAGCAAACAAAACTGGCCTTATTGGCAGAAAAAATTTTAAAGTCGAAAGAAAACAAAGAGCCAATTAAAACGTCAATCGTGCATAAAATTGAATATGATGGAAAAGTCGCAGGGAATATCAAGTTTGATCACAACATTTTAAAAGTGTCATTAAAAATGAGTGAATTTGATGAGCAAAATTTACAAGAGCTGGAAAATTTGCTGAAAAAAATGCTGAAAAAATAAAATTAAAGCGCTGTAGCAACTTGCTACAGCGCTTTTTTCAATTTAGGTCGGAGAGGATTTCAAGTTACATTAAATAGAGTAATACAACCTAAGGTACCTGGGGGCTCAGTTGTTATATAAAATACTTTTATCTTTGAATCTGAATTTACGCAAGCTGATTCTGATTTCAACGATCCTCAGCGTTTCCTTTTTATTTGTGATTAGCCTGTTTATTCTGAATTATGTGGTTAAACAGCAACTAATTCAGAATTCACTCTCTATAAATGAAAAATACGCAGCCAAGATTGCGATGGGGGTGAATCGTGATGTCAGTAATATGTTGCAGGAGTTGCAGTATAGTGCTCAGCAATTAGGGCAAAACTTTTACAATACGCCACTGCGACAGGCTGAAGTCAAACGGCTCAAAAACCAGTCGAATAACTTTAACAGTGTTTTTATGGTGGGCCAGCAAAATCAGATACTTGCTTATGCACCAGTATCATTAGACCTAAAATTCCACACGCCCTATAATACAGCGGGTATTGTTGGATCACTTAAAAGCAAAAAGGCGTATATTTCGGCACCCTATTGGTCAAGCAAAAAAAATCTGGTTGTGTTGATATCACAGCCTATTTACGATGTGAATCAAAATTATAAGGGCTTTATCAGCGGTACGATTTATCTGCAGAAGAATAATTTAATCAGTGAAATGCTGTTCAATCAATTTGATTTCAAAAAAAGTTATATGTATGTGATTGATCAGCAGAACCGTATTATCTTCCATCCAGATTCGAGTCGGATTGGCGAAAAAATTGTAAATAATACTGGTCTTGACTATATCAATGAAAACAAGAAAGGATCCGTCCGTCTAACGAATAGCTTGGGGATTGATAACCTGGCCGGTTTTGCACATGTTCCCAGTGTGAACTGGATTGTGGTTTCACAGCAACCTACGGATGAACTTCTTAAACAGGCCAATGAATTAATTTTAAAAGTTTCTATTGGCATATTTATCTTTTATCTGTTTATTTTCTTTATCGTCTGGCGGATGTCGCTATTTATTTCTTCGCCGCTGAATCGTTTGGCGAAAATGGCCAGTATGTTAAATCGAAATGATATTCAGGATAAAATCAGTCAGGTTGATCCCTGGTATTTTGAGGTATTCAAGTTTAGGGCCTCGCTACTTTTGAGCTCCAAAACATTTAATAACAAGATCTCAGAATTACGCCAACATATCAATATTGACCCCTTGACTGGCCTTTATAACCGTCGTGGCATGCAATATCTTCTGGATGAATTAATCAGTACGGGTACTCATTTTGCGGTACTCGCTATCGATATTGATTTCTTTAAAAAGATCAACGATAGCTATGGACATGACCGCGGAGATGAGGTTTTAAAGCGATTGGCTTTTTTAATGCAGAAAAATTTCAGAAGCCATGATCTCTGCTGTCGCACTGGTGGGGAAGAGTTTATCGTACTGATGATGACCTCCGATATTCGGGTTGCTTTCAATGCTGCCGAACGTCTCAGAACGAGTATGCAAGCAAGTCAAATTGAAGGAGTTGAAGAAATCACCATTTCCGTGGGTATCGCATTCTGTCCGAGTGATTCAGTAAGCGTCAAACAGGTTTTTAAAATGGCAGACAATAAGCTGTATGAAGCGAAAAATAATGGGCGGAACTGTGTTCGTATGACGCAAAAATTAGCCAAGTAAAATGTCGGCACAAACAGGCTGATTTTTTTAAATCTTTTTCTGCTCAAGCATATTCAGCACAGCGACCTTGCGGAGTTACATGAGCTTTAATCGAGATCAGCTTCAGTCTGTGCCCGAGCATGCACTGGTAAAATTTGGTATATGGGTCTGTCTGGGGAGCTTTAATGGATAAATAAAGTGAATTAAGCACGACAATTCATGTCCTTTTCCACCTTTTTACTGCTGCATGTTTTAGAATTTTAGGTAAAATCATTTTATTAATGATTTACTTATTTGGAATTCTATAACAATGACCCAGGTGCAACTGCAACAGCTACAAAAACAACTCTGGAATATTGCCAATACGTTACGTGGCACCATGGGGGCAGATGAATTCCGTGATTACATTCTGGGTTTTATTTTCTTTAAGTATTTGTCGGAAAAGTCGGTTAATTTTGCTAATGAATTGCTGGATGGCGAAGATATCAGCTTTTTAGAGCTGGATGAAAACAATCCTGAGCATGTGCCTTATATCGAAGAAATCAAAAAGAATGCCATTGCAGAAGTCGGTTATGCACTCACGCCAAAACAACTATTCCATACCTTAGCTGAGCGTGGCCGTCAGGGCGAATTCATTCTGGATGATTTAACTGCAACCTTAAAATCGATTGAGCAAAGTACCTTAGGTACCGATTCTGCCGATGACTTTGCCAATCTGTTTGAAGATCTGGATCTGAATTCGACCAAGCTCGGCAACAATGCCAGCGACCGTAATGCACTGGTGGCGAAAGTCCTCAGTCATCTGGATGATATTGATTTTGATATTAGTAATACCGAAGCCGATGTACTGGGTGATGCTTACGAATACCTGATTGGTGAGTTTGCATCAGGTGCGGGCAAAAAAGCGGGGGAATTCTATACACCGCAAACCGTATCGACCTTACTGGCGAAGATTGTCACCCAAGGCAAAGAACGTTTACGTTCAGTCTATGACCCGACTTGCGGTTCGGGTTCGTTGTTACTACGTGTAAAACGTGAAGTTAAAGATGTCGATATGATTTACGGTCAGGAGATGAACCGTACTACTTACAACTTGGCGCGGATGAACATGATTCTGCATGACGTGCATTTTGCCAAGTTCGACATCAAACAGGAAAACACTTTAACCCGTCCGCAGCATCTGGATAAAAAGTTTGATGCGGTTGTGGCCAATCCGCCATTTTCAGCCAACTGGTCAGCCGATCCGTTATTTCTACAGGATGAACGCTTTGCCGCTTATGGCAAACTGGCACCAAGCTCCAAAGCGGATATGGCTTTTGTACAGCACATGCTGTATCAACTGGATGATCACGGCACCATGGCGGTGGTATTACCACATGGCGTATTGTTCCGTGGTTCCAGTGAGGGTGTGATTCGTCAGTACCTGATTGAACAGTTGAATGTGGTGGATACGATTATTGGTCTGCCGGCCAATATTTTCTACGGTACCTCGATTCCGACCTGTATTTTCGTGTTGAAGAAAAACCGTGAGCATACGGGCAATATTCTGTTTATTGATGCCAGCAATGATTTTGAAAAGCAGAAGAACCAAAACAAGCTGTTGCCTGAGCATCTGGAAAATATCATTGCAGCCGTTGAAAACCGTCAGGATATTGAAAAATACGCGCATGTCGCAACTTTACAGGAAGTCAAAGACAACGATTACAACCTGAATATTCCGCGTTATGTGGATACCTTTGAAGCCGAAGTAGAAATTGACCTAGATGCAATTGCCCAGCAGCTGCAAGATTTGGAACAAAGCAGTCAAAAGACCGATGCTGTGATTGCAGATTTCTGCAAAGAGCTTGGGATTGCTTCACCTTTTGCGGAGGTGAAGTAATGGCTGCGCCAAAGTTAAGATTTAAAGAGTTTGATGGGGATTTAGCAGAATCAAAACTTGTTGATTCAACTTCATGGGCTTCAGGTGGTACGCCAGCAAAAAATATTCCTGAATATTGGGGTGATGATATTCCATTGATTAGTGGTGCTTCCATGCACACAAATCAGCTTTATGAATCTGATGTAAAGATTACTAAGTTAGGTCTACAGAAAGGTTCCAAATTAGCACCAAAGGATTCAATTTTAATTTTGGTGAGAGGAAGCATGTTGTTTAATAAAATTCCTATGGGAATTACATTAGGCGATGTCGCTTTTAATCAGGATGTAAAATGCATTCGCCCGAAACAGGAACTTGCCCCACTATTTTTGTTCCAATGGTTATATGCTAAAGAAAATACTATTCAAAATAAGGTAACTGCTACAGGTATTGGTGCTGGAAAACTGGATACTGCTGACCTACAAAACCTTAAGTTATATAAACCATCCTCAGAAGAACAAACCAAAATCGCATCTTTTCTTTCTGCCATGGATGAAAAAATCAGCCAACTCACGCAAAAACATGCGCTGCTGAGCCAATACAAACAAGGCATGATGCAAAAGCTGTTTAGTCAGCAGATTCGTTTTAAAGCGGATGATGGGAGTGAGTTTGGGGAGTGGGAGGAAAAGCTTTTATCTGAAATTGGCTCTTTCAAAAATGGCTTAAACAAAGATAAAGAATCTTTTGGTTTTGGTTACCCTTTTGTGAACTTAATGGATGTCTTTGGAAAGCAGATTATTGAAACTGAAAATTTAGGATTAGTTGATGCAACATCAAAAGACTTAGAAAACTATGATCTAAGGAAAGGAGATGTATTGTTTATACGATCTTCAGTAAAAGCTGAAGGTGTAGGACAAACAGCCCTAGTGATTAATGATATAGAAAAAGTTGTTTATAGTGGATTTCTAATAAGGTTTAGAGATAGTTACGGGCTAGATTTAGGATTCAAAAAATATTGTTTTATGAATAATGAATTTAGGCTAAGACTTTTAGCAAAGAGCACAACGAGTGCGAATACAAATATTAATCAAGAATCTTTGTCAGCCTTATCTATTAAAGTTCCATGCCTAGAAGAACAAACCAAAATCGCTAATTTACTATCTGCCATTGACCAAAAAATTGAAGTGGTTGCCCAGCAAATTGAACAGGCCAAAACTTGGAAAAAAGGCTTGTTGCAACAGATGTTTGTGTAGGGGGAACCGAATGCAACTTTATCAAACCCAAGCACAGACATTACTAGAACTCACCGAAGATCCTTTTCGTTTGGAAAGAGAAATTCAAAGCCTGTTTGAAAGCAATCTTTACAGTTTTACAGGTCTGGAATTCATCAAGTCCGAGTTCACGATCAAGAATAATCGTATAGATACACTGGCTTTCGATCCCGAAAGTCAGGCGTTTGTAATTATCGAATACAAGCGTGAACGCAATTATAGCGTGATTGATCAAGGTGTTTCCTACCTGAATCTGATGCTCGACTACAAGGCAGATTTCATCGTTGAGTACAACGAGAACCAGAGTAAACAGCTTAAACGTCAGGATGTGGATTGGTCACAGAGCCGAATCATCTTTGTTTCACCGAGCTTTACCGACTTTCAAAAGCAGTCTACCAACTTTAAAGATTTAGGCATTGAGCTGTGGGAAATCAAACGTTATCAAGGCGGAATTGTTTCAGTCAATCCATTGCAGAAAGCCAAATCAGCGCCTTCAATCAAGCAAGTGCAAAAGGTTGAGTCTGAAGATATTCAAAAGATTGCCAAAGAAATCCAGCAATATGATGAAGCCTATCACTTGGCGGAGAAGTCCGATGACATCAAAGAGCTATATGAGCAATTCAGGGACTCAATTCTGGGCTTAACCACCGATTTAGATATTCATCCCAAGAAAATGTATATCGCCTTCCGTAAGGGTAAGCGTAACTATGTCTATATGAGTATTGGGACAAAGCAAATTCGCATCTGGCTGAATATGCCTTTTAATCAACTGGATGACCCGAAACAGCTCGCGAAAGATGTGACCAATATTGGACATTGGGGAAATGGTGATTGTGAGGTGATCGTCTCAGATACAGAAAATTTAGAATATATCTTGAGTTTAATTAAACAAACATTGAAGTGAATAATTTAAGATTTTAGAGGGGAAGGAAATGACAGTACAAAGCGAATATCAACTTGAAAATGAACTGATCGGCCAACTGCAACAATTAGGTTATGCCTCAGTCACGCTCAAGGACGAACGCCAGCTACTGTCTAACCTGAAAACTCAAATTGAACGCGCTAATGGACTTGCACCACTGTCTGAAACTGAATGGAAACAGGTCATCAGCTTTTTGAATACCGGAACGGTATTTGAACGGGCCAAGAATTTGCGTGATCTGTTCCCGGTCAAATTTGATGACGGTTCAAGTAAGCACATCTTTTTCCTGTCAGATGACCCCAGCAAAAACATCTATCAGGTGACCAATCAAATCACCATTGATCACCGCGACTATAATGGCAGAACCAGCCGTTTTGATGTGACTCTGTTGGTCAATGGTCTGCCACTGGTTCAGATCGAGCTGAAAAAGCGTGGCATGGAAATTGCCGAAGCCTTTAACCAAACCCAACGTTATATCCGTGAAGCGTATTGGGCTGGACAAGGTCTGTTTGGTTTTATCCAGCTTTTTGTCATCAGTAATGGCGCCAATACCCGTTATTATTCTAACGGCACCACAGGCATCGAGTTTGCCTTTCCATGGGCCGATGTCAATAACAAACACATCAATGAAATTGTCGACTTTGCCGAAGCTTTTCTCAATCAGCAGCATCTGACCCAAATGCTGACCCAATACATGGTGCTGCTAGAAACCACGAAAAGCCTGATGGTGCTACGTCCCTATCAGATTTATGCAGTGCAGAAAATCGTGCAGCATGTGCAAAACTCCGATCAGAACGGCTATATCTGGCATACCACCGGTTCAGGCAAAACCCTGACCTCGTTTAAAGCCAGCCAGATCATCATGCAAATGCCGGATGTGGAAAAAGTCCTGTTTGTAGTGGATCGTAATGATCTGGACACGCAAACCTCACGCGAATTTAATGCCTTTAAAGCCGAAAGTGTCGACAGCACCGATAGCACGCATACTCTGGTCAAGCAGCTGGATCAACGCCATGACAAACTGATTGTCACCACCATCCAGAAGCTAAACCGGGCCATCAGCACGGATCGCTATCTGGAATACATTGATTATCTCAAAGACCAGAAAGTGGTGTTTATCTTTGATGAATGTCATCGCAGTCAATTTGGTGAGACCCATCAGAACATCAAAAAATTCTTCAGCAATGCACAAATGTTTGGTTTTACCGGTACGCCTATTTTTGAAAAGAATAGCCAAAGCAAAGCAGGTTTAAAACTGACAACAGATTACCTGTTTAATGAATGCCTGCACCAATATGTGATCGTGGATGCCATCCGTGATCGTAACGTACTGCAATTCCAGATTGATTACCGGGGTAAATATACGGCTAAGGGTATGCAGCACAACCTCGACTATGATGATGAGGTCGAAGGCATTGATACCCGGGAACTCTACGACAATCCACAGCGCCTGGAAATGATTGCCCGCTATATTGTCGAGACGCATGATACCAAAACCCGTAATCGTGAATTCACGGCGATGTTCTGTGTCAGTTCGGTCGATATGTTGACCCAGTACTATGAACTGTTTGAAAAGGTTCAGGCCGAGAAACAGCAACAGGATGAAGAGCAGGGCCGACTGTTCAAACCGCTGACGATTGCGACGATTTTCTCCTATGCCGCCAATGAAGCAGTCCCAGTAGATGAGCAAAACGGGCTGATCCATGAAGAAGCAGCCGATATTCCCAGCCAGATCAATCCGTCCAGTCGCGACAAGCTGGACCGTTATATCGCCAAGTACAACCAGCAGTTTAAGACCAACTACAATTCTGGCGACCAGTTCTATGCCTATTACCGCGACATTGCCGATCGGGTCAAAAAGAAACAGATTGATATCCTGCTTGTGGTGAATATGTTTCTGACCGGTTTTGATTCCAAGCCCTTAAATACCCTGTATGTCGACAAGAACCTGAAATACCATGGCCTGATTCAGGCCTTCTCGCGAACCAACCGCGTCTTTAACGACAAAAAACCTTTCGGCAACATCATCTGTTTCCGTAACCTGAAACGCGCCACTGATGAAGCACTGGCATTATTTTCCAATAAAGAAGCGCAAAAAGTGGTACTGGTGCCAAGTTATGAAGAAATTCAGCAGGACTATGAAGTGGCAGTACAGAAGCTACTAAATATTACCCCTGATTATCAAAGTGTCGACGAACTCATCACTGAAGATCAGCAGCTGGCGTTCATTAAAGCCTTTCGAGAAGTGATGCGTTACAACGCCCAGCTGCAAACCTTTATTGAATATGATCAGGACCAGACTGCACTGGATAAACAGCATTTTGCCAACTTTGCGTCCAAGTATGCCGATCTATGTCGTGATGTACGCAAGACCACTAAAAAAGAAAAAGTATCGGTACTGGACGATGTCGATTTTCAGCTGGACTTACTGCACAGTGACCGGATCAATGTTGGTTATATCATCAACCTGCTACAACTGGCTGTGAATAGTGATGATGAAGACAAACGTAAGAAGTATGAAGCTCAGGTCTATGACCTGATTGGCAATGAAATCACCCTGTATGACAAGCAGGCGCTGATCCAGAAGTTTATTGAAGAAAACCTGCCCAAGATGATCAATGGCCAGAGCGTACAAACGGCCTTTGCTCAGTTCTGGGATGCTGAAAAAGAACAGGCCTATCAGTACCTCTGTACAGAAGAAAACCTGAAACCAGAAGCAATGAAGCAAGTTCTGGAACATTACGAGTTCACCAAACGTTTACCACGTAAGGAAGAATTGAAAGACTTGCTGAACTTTAAAGTGAAGCTGTTTGAACGGGAAAATGTGTTGAGTAATCTGCTGGTCAAGACCCGAAAGCTGATTGAAAAGTTTTATGTGGGGTTTTAACAGCAGCCCGTGAAGTGATCCAATAATCTAGAGCTAGAAGAGACTATTCATTTTGAAACTGCTTCAAATGATTTTGGACTTCTCATATCAGGTTACATCTGAAAAACACATATATTTTATATTGCGAATATGCGTATATTCATATATAAAGCTATGATTCATTGATAAGAGTAAAGCTCATGGATCAAATGCCAAAAGTCCAAATTTATCATAATCCAGCCTGTGGTACCTCACGCAATACGCTGGCTTTAATTCGCAATGCGGGAATTGAGCCTGAAGTGATCGAATATCTAGTTACGCCTCCTTCTCGTGATGAGCTGATTCAACTGATTTCTGATGCAGGTTTATCGGTAAGAGATGCGCTCCGTAAAAATGTCGATCCCTATACCGAGCTGAATCTAGATGATGCCGGCTGGAGCGATGAGAAACTGCTTGATGCCATGCTGCAACATCCGATCCTGATCAACCGCCCGTTGGTGGTTACCGAGCTTGGAACCCGATTATGCCGCCCATCGGAAGTGGTACTGGATATTCTGCCTTCGCCACAATTAAAAGCCTTTGCCAAAGAAGACGGTGAAATCATCGTGGATCAACAGGGCAATCGGGTAAAATAAAGTGTCCCCCCTACGAAAAAGCTTCAACTTGATTGGAGCTTTTTTATCTGAAAAACACATGGACGATGATCCATATCATTTACATACTGAATGAAATAGGTTCTTGAAGGATAAAGGAATTGGATCATCAGCAGGCAGTTTCCCCGTATCAGGTTTTGACAGAGAGTACCATTTTTCAAATCTTACACAGGCTACCGACTGGAAACTGTTGCGCAGGTCAATGGTTCAAAAATCTGCCGATGAGTGCATCGACCTGATCTCATCCCCCTAAAACCAGGAGCTTTAAATGGAAAGCATAATCGCGATTTTTGCCTGGCTGAATGATGTGCTGCTTAAAATGACCTGGCTCTCGGAAGGCGTGCGCTGGCTGGTCGAAAATGTCTTCGGTTTATCGGTGGTGACCCGGCTCGGTGGCAGTATTCACTTCTTTATTTATGATGTTTTTAAGATCTTTATTCTGCTCTCAGTCCTGATCTATCTGTAAGTGAAAGAGGACTCCACCCGACAGTCAGGGTGGAGGTGAATTTCACAGATTTTAACCTTGTTGGTTTTGAATGTATTTCTTAATAATATCTAAGGGCGCACCACCGCACGACCCTGC